>DASTKD010000068.1:0-19861 GCA_035716135.1 Ktedonobacteraceae bacterium | reverse complement strand
GTTCATAGTAGAGGCGACCCTTGCGGTCGCCTTCCTCACCTCAAAAATGCCGGAAAGAGAGCTACCAATCATCCGTAAGGAAGGGAGGGTCGGGAAAAATATTTGCTTGACAGAAGCGAGCAACGCGACTACAATCAAACAAGGATATTCGTTGTGGTGGATGAAGTGGCGTGGTGGCTGGCGTCTCGCACCTGGAGGAGTTAGCGTGCTAAAGAGTAGTGAAGTGGAGCGGGTTGAGCAGATCCTCGCGCAGAATGTAGCGCGGCTACAGGCTTCTTTGCAACGCGCCTCCAAAGCACATTCTGGGCCTGAAGAGGGCAGCGATGCCTGGCTTTTCCTCAACGCGCTCATCGACAACGACCGCTCTACTCTTGACGCGCGCTTTGAACAATCGGGGCGCGCCCTGGCTGAGCATGGCGGCAAATTAGAGGCGCGTATTTCCGGGCTGCAATCCTATTGCGATGCGCTGGCTCAGGAATGCATCTCCATTTTCAGCGAGCATAAAGCGCATCAACCCCTGCTCGTGGAAGCTACCTCGCGTGTCTTCCAGTTACAATCCCTGTGCATTATGGCGCTCACGCGCGGCTACCAGTCGGTGATAGACCGGGTGTTTCAGGAGCGGCAACAGATGGAGGGCCTGCTGGAAGAGCGTTTGCAAGTGTTGCAGAAGATCAATAGCGTCAGCAACTCTACCGTCGATCTCGATCAGACGCTCGAATCGATTGCGCGTTTTGTCGCGGAAGAGTTGAATGTCGATCTGTGTTCCATTTTCTTTTACGACGAGTTGCAGAGGGTGCTGACGCTGCGAGCCACTAATGGGCCGCGACCGATGGGCGGGATGCATTACACACTGCGTATTGGCGAGGGCTATAGCGGGTGGGTAGCCGACAAGGGGCGACCACTGCTGGTGCGTGATGCGCTGACCGATAGCGCGTTCGCTACGGAAGCGCGTAGCTATGGCCCGGAGTATCGCGGGCTGATGGCGCTGCCGATTATCTTCTTTGGCACAGTCGAAAGCCTGATCGGGGTTATCAATATCCAGTCGAGCGAGGCGCGTGATTTCAGTGGCGAGGAGATGAATTTTGTCGAAGTGGTGGCCGGTATCATCGCTATCAACGTGGAAAATGGGCGCTTGTACGAACAGACCGACGAGCAGTTGCGCCGTAAAGTGCATGAAATGGCGACTATCCACCGCGTCTCTTCCATCATCGCTTCGACGCTGGACCTGGATCGCGTGCTTCAGATTATTACGACGCAGGCGGTGCAATTGAGCGGCGCGGACCGCTCGTGTATCTTTGAACTGGATACGGAGACGCAGCGTTTGCGCGTGCTGGCGCATTATGGATTGAATGGGGCTGATGTGCGTCGTATCGAGGTGCCAGTGGGCCATTGCTGCGCCGGACGTGCCGTGCAGACCGGGCATCCGTGCAAAGCGGTCGATTGTTTTCATAGCGATGAGCAGTGTTTTCTGCGGCACGACCCGCTTGTTTCGTCTGAAATGCATTCGGTGCTGTGCGTGCCGCTGGAGGTCAAGCGCAATGTGCTGGGCTGCATCTGCCTCTATAGCAGCCATCGCCATATGCTGAGTGATGAGCAGATGCAAATGGTGCTTACCTTTGCCAACGAAGCAGCCATTGCCATTGACAATGCGCGACTGTACGAGGAAGCTCGTCACGGGTTAGAGATCAAGACGGTGCTGCTGCGCGAATTGCATCACCGCGTCAAAAACAACCTGGCGACAGTGGCCGGCATCCTTTCATTGCAGGGCAGGCGCACGCGCTCAAGCGAGGTGAGGCGCATCCTGGCCGAGAGCGTGAATCGCGTGCAGGGGTTGGCCGCGACGCATGACCTGCTTTCGCATGAAGATGTGAGCGAAGCGCGTGTTGATGATATTGCGCGCAAGATTGTGGGTGTGGCGAATGCCAATTTGCGCCCGCCGGACGCGCATATCGTGTTTGAGGTGGAACCTTGCCCGGTCGTTATTCCCTCGCGCGCTGTGACGATACTGGCGCTGGTACTCAATGAGATGGTTTCCAATGCCATCAAGCATGGCATTGATGGCGCGTCGCGTGGGAACGTCACTATTCGCGGGCGTGAAGAAAACGGTGAAGTAATCGTAGAAGTATTGGATACGGGTAGCGGGCCGGCTGAACCTCTGGAGGAGAGCGGCGAAGGATTGGGGCTTTCGTTGATTCGGAATTTGATAGGCGATCTTGGAGGTCGATTTGTTTTGCGCCGCACCGGTGAAACCCCGCCGCGTACCAGCGCGGAAGCGCGTTTCCCCCTGGCGCGACGGTAAATTGTTTCTATGTAGTTGAGGTATTTGTGGAGGTGAACGGTATGAAATTTTATGGAGAAGAAGATGCTGTTCGTGAAGGAGCAGCGCAGGCGCGTATTCTGGTGGTCGAGGACGATTTTGATATTCGCCAGGTGTTGTGCCTCTATCTCAGGTATTCCGGTTACGACGTGTGTGAAGCGATCGACGGCCAGGAAGCCATTCGTCTGATCCCGGAATACTCACCGGACCTGATCGTGCTTGACATTATGATGCAGCCTGTCGATGGTTGGGAGGTGCTGCACTGGCTGCGCGCGCGCCGCATGAATTCCCTGCCGGTGTTGCTTTTGACCGCGCTCTACGATCCGGCGGAGCAGTTGCAAGGCTTCGAAGAAGGCGCGATAGAATATCTAACCAAGCCCTCTCAAACGAGCATTATCGTGGAACGCATTCATACGATCCTCGGACTCAGCGTGGAGCAACGTATGCTACTCCAGCGTAAACGTATGGATGAGCAGCGCAATACATTGGAGCTAATTACCGTGCAGCCCGATGAATTTATGCATTAACATGCGCTGCTATTGAAAGCGATACATCAACGCCTGGCCGCAGCGCGTGCAAAAGCGATCTTTGGCGCGGTTCTGACTCCTGCACTTGGGACACTGGTTCAAAAGCGAGCCGCAGCGCACACAGAAATAGGTGTCGGGCTTGTTGGGACGCTGGCAGACGGCACAGGTGTACATGGGCGTTGTCGGCGCGTGTTCGATACCGCCGCCAGGCTTTTGAGTTGGAAGCGCGGAAATATCGCCGATGCCGGAAGGATGGACCGCTTGCTCGAGCGCCAGCGCCAGGTCATTGGCCTGCTGATAGCGCAGAGAGGGTTTTTTCTGGAGGGCTGTCAGGATTACCTGGCACACCGGCGCGCTCAACTGTGGATTGTAGAGGCGCGGATCGGGCGGCGGCATATAGAGATGGCCGTGCGCGAGGGCGTGGTAGTTCTCGCCAACGAAGGGAGTGCGCCCTGTGAGCGATTCAAAAAGCATCACGCCGAGCGCGTAGATGTCTGCGCGCCCATCGACCTCTTCGCCCCGGCATTGTTCGGGCGACATATATTCGGGCGTCCCGACGCCCGCGCCGGGACGAGTAAGCCCGCTGCTGCCCGCCAGCACTTTGGCTATGCCGAAGTCTGAGAGAATGGGGCGTCCCGAACGCTCTAGCAGGACGTTGACCGGCTTGATGTCGCGGTGAATGATGCCCTGTTCATGCGCGTAAGCCAGGGCGCTGGCGAGTTGTTGAAAGATGCGATTGACTTCCCCCGTACCAAGCACGCCGCCACCGCCAGACCCGGACGGGTCGCGGGCGGCATCCAGTTTGTGTTTCAGGGTGCCGCCATCCACCAGTTGCATCACGATGTAGAGGTGTCCGTTATTTTCGCTGAAGTCGTGAATCGTCACGATGTTGGGATGAGAGAGATGCGCAACCAGGCGAGCCTCCAGGTTGAAACGCTCGACAAAGTTGCGGTCGCTGGCATACCAGGGCGGAAGAACCTTTACCGCGACCTCGCGGTTCAGATTCTCCTGATTTGCTCGATAGACATGGGCCATACCTCCCTGACCGAGTGGGGCCAGGATTTTATAGTTCCCAAGCGTTGTACCGATCAGAGGGTCTTGCTGCATAACCTGCTCAGGTGCCTCTCATCCCCTACGCCCGTATTAACGTCGCGCAAAGACTAAAACGGTCTGGCCGAGTTGAACCTTGTCCCCTTCTTGCAATGGATAGGGCTGGTATTTATTGACGGTCTGCCCGTTGACTTTGGTGCCGTTGGCGCTGCCCTCATCGCGCAGGGCATAATTGCCGCCGCCCATACTGATGATCGAGGCGTGCAGGCGCGAGACGGCCAGGTCTTCGAGGAAGATGTCGCTTTCGCGGCTACGTCCGATGCTCAGGCTCTCTTTGCTCATTTCATAGATGCGCCCCGGCTCTTTGCCCTCTTCGACGCGCACGTAGCCCAGCCCGGTGCGGGAAGGCGTTGCCCCGGAGGGACGCAACATGGTGCGGTCTCCGTCGGGATTATCAAAGGGACTCGGACTTTGACCGGCTTGACCAAAACCGGGGGCTTGCTGCTGCCACGAGGGAACCGGTGGGTTGCCGCCCGGAGGTGTACCAGTTGGCTGAACAGGGCTACCGGGCCACGCCGCTTGCGCTCCCTGCTGCATTTGTTGTGGCGCGGGCTGCCCCCAGGGGTCCGCCTGGGACGGTTGTCCCCAGGATTGAGCGGGCGCGTTGCTGCCGAAAGCCGCGGGTGCCTGTTGTGGCTGCTGCTGAGCAGGTGTACCCCAGGCTGGAGCCGCCGCCTGCTGTCCCCAGGCATCCTGCGATGACGGCAGCGCGGTCTGATCCCAGGCTGGCGCGCCTCCTGCCGCCGCCTGTTGACCGCCCCAACTATTTGGTTGTGGCTGCTGTTGCTGCGCGGGCGTCCCCCAGCCGGCGGGTTGCTGCTGCTGCTGCTGTGGTTGCTGCTGTTGGGCAGGCGTCCCCCAGCCGCCCGCTTGTTGTGGTTGCTGCGCGGGCGTCCCCCATCCACCAGGCTGTTGCTGTTGCGCGGAGTTATCCCAGCCGCCCGGTTGTTGCTGAGAGGCAGCTGGAGTTCCCCAGGCGGGTTGTTGGGGCTGTTGTTGCGCGGGCGTCCCCCATCCAGCCTGTTGCTGTTGCTGTTGCTGCGCGGCATCCCAACCGCCCGCTTGCTGCTGCGGAGCGCCCCAAGCGGGTTGTTGCGGCGGCTGTTGCCCGGCAGGCATTCCCCAGCCGCCGGCCTGCTGCTGTTGCGCGGCATCCCAGCCGCCCGCTTGCTGTTGGCCCCAACCTGGTTGACCGGGCTGACCACCGGCCTGCTGCTGCCTCTGCCAGTTATTGGCATTAGAGGAGGTATCGGCAGCGTTCTTCTTTTTGCCGCTGTTGCGGAAGAGGAACAGCGCTACCACGAGAATGATAAGCGCGATAACCAGCACCGCCGCCGCGATAACGAACGGGCTTTTGTAGATGGGCGTGGCCGCGGGCGTAGCCCCAATGACGTTTGCAAGTGTGAGAAACTCTCTCATGTCGTTCACCTCTCTTAATTGTAGGAGCGCAACTGGTCGAAAAGATTGCGCCCGATATATCTTTGGGCGCGAAAGCTGTACTGATCGTACATCGCACCCCTACAATTGCATTTATCGCAATTCAAAACGCACCTCAACACTGCCGAAACGAAGAATATCGCCTTCTTTGAGCGGGCGTTCCTCATACGGTGTTAAAACTACCCCATTCAATCGCGTTTTATTGAGAGCATTGAGGTCTTCGACGGTATATTGTCCGTGTGATAAGCGCACGTAAGCATGGCGGCGGCCTACCGTCTTGTCCGCAAGGTTGATTTCCGGGTTGATACCGAGTACGGGGTCATGTCGCCCCACCACCATAAGTTCTCCTGTTAATGGAATAGCCTGGTTGCTGGAAAGCACCAGCAGGCGCGCCTGTTTCGGAATGGCTGCCTGTTGCTCGCGCGCTTCCTTTGCTTCGCTGCCGCGTTCCTCGATAGGGGGACGCTCGGCGGTGTCCTGGCGATCGATAGGGATAGCCGGCATAAGCTCCTGCAAATTCTCAAGCGCATTAATGAAATCGTGCGGGGTGCTAAAGCGGTCCGCCGGTAGTTTCGCCATCGCCTTCTGCATAAACTGGTCTACCTCGCGCGGCAGTTCGGGGCGAATGCGGCAGATGGACGGCACTTTATCGTTCATGTGCTTTATGACGATATCGACGGCGGAATCGCCTTCGTAGGGTGGATGCCCACTTAACATTTCAAAAAGGACGGTGGCTACAGAGTACAAATCAGAGCGGATGTCCGCCGAGCGACCGCTTTCGGCCTGCTCAGGCGGGATGTAGTAGGCCGTTCCCATAAATACGTTCGACTGCGTAAGCGTGACCGTCTCGCGGCTGCGCGCCAGGCCGAAGTCGGTGATTTTCGCCATCCCCTGGCTGTTGATAACAATGTTTTGTGGCTTTATATCGCGGTGAACCACGCCGTTTTTGTAGGCGGTATCCAGTCCTTCAGCGATCTGGCGGGCATAGTCGAGCGCGAGCGCAGGCTCCATCGGGCCGCTCGTGAGGGTATGATATTTGAGATTTTGGCCGTCTATGTAATCCATCAGGATGTAATGTAAATCACTTTCATCCCCATACTCAAAAATACGCACGATGTGCGGGTCCTGGAGGGTCAGGAGAATATGCGCCTCGCGCTGGAAACGCGCCAGCAGTTCGCCATCGTCCGCTGGTTCGTACAGCATGGCTTTCATGGCAAAGATGCGATTGGTTTTTGTATCGCGCACGATATAGACGGTGGCAAAACTGCCCCGCCCGATCTCGTCAATGAGCTTGTACCGGCCTTTGATGACACGTCCTAACATGTCACCGCTCATGCGTCTTCTCCTCTTAAATGGCTACTCCACGCGGCTATTATACATCATACGTCGTTGAATGTCATTTATACCAACCGTAACTCAAATGCGCGCGTTGTCAGAGCGTGAGCAAGGTTGACCAGGGCGGGGCAAGCCCAGCCCCTACCCTGTACGGGTTGGTATTACTCTCTGCCCGATTTCGTACAGGGTAGGGCCTGGGCTTGCCCCGCCCTGGTCATTATTATCATGTACTTGAAACGGACTACACAATCAATAAGTCGTGCTATGGGTAGAGTCTCCTATAGCCAATAGATGCGGCTATATATGCAACTTCAACGCTCGCGCTCCGGCATTTGGCGCATGATTGATAAGGAAATGCATAATTTGTCACACCTATAAGAGCAAAGTCTATGCAAACCCGCCATGACATGTTATCATGCTTCTCAAGCAACACCCAACCATCCATCACCCGCGGGACAAAGAAAGCGAGGGCAGCATGGCGCATTATTTTACACGCGAGGAGGCGGAAGCGTTACTGCCTCAAATTACCGTAGTGTTGCTCAAAATTCAAGAGCATCGCCAGGCTATGCAGCACGCCGAGGAGGAGCTTGGCGCGTTGCGCGCGCAATCCATGAATAATGGACATCATCTCCACACACGTATCGAGCGCCTGCAAAAATCACTGGTTGAACATATCGAATCCCTGCAAACGCTGGCGCGCGAGGTGAAACGCTTTGGCTGCGAACTGAAAGACCCTGATAGCGGCCTTATCGATTTCCTCAGTATGCGCGGCGGGCGCGAAATCTACCTGTGCTGGCGACTGGGCGAAGAGCGCATCAACTTCTGGCACTATCTCGATGCTGGCTTCGCGGGCCGGCAGCCGCTTTAAGATATGACTACCATTCAACAAGCCCTGGCGCTGGACGTTACATACGATATAGACCGTCTCGATGCGCAGCTATTGCTCGGTCATGTGTTGCAGGTCGAGCGCAGCACGCTCTACGCCTATCCCGAACGCGAACTTACGCCCACGGAGGAGCAGCAATACCGCGTGCTGATCGAGCGACGCGCACAGGGCGAACCCGTGGCCTACCTTGTTGGTCACAGGGAATTTTATGGCCTCGATTTCATAGTTGACAGGCGTGTGCTGATCCCGCGCCCGGAAACCGAACTGCTCGTGGAGACCGCGCTACAGGTTTGCCGCCAGAAAATCGCGGCGGGTTCCATCCCCATCGTGGCCGACATTGGCACGGGCAGCGCTGCCATTCCCATCGCGCTGGCGGTCAACGAAGCGCGCTTGCCCTATCTCTACGCTATCGACATCTCCGGCGATGTGCTGGCTGTGGCAGCCCTCAATTGCCAGCGCCACCATGTGGAACAGCGTGTGCTACTGCTGCAAGGCGACCTGCTCGCGCCCCTGCTCGAACCCGTTGACGTGTTGACTGCCAACTTGCCCTACGTCGGCACCAGTGAGACCGCATTGCTCACTCCTGATGTATACGACTACGAGCCGCATCTCGCGCTCTTCAGTGGCCCGGACGGGCTAGACCTCATAGAACGTTTCTTGAAGGATGCCGCAACATCGGCTAAGCTGAAAGCAGGAGCGGTCATACTGCTGGAAATTGGTTATCAGCAGCGAGAACGCCTGTCACAGGTGGTGAATAAGCTCTGGCCTCTGTCAACGGTGAGTGTTTATAAGGATTATGCAGGGTGGGACAGGGTGTTGCGCGTGGATTTGGATTAGCAGTGGTCCATCCTGATAAACATTAACATCCAGGATAGTTAGTGGTCTGTCATTCTGAGCGCAGCGAAGAATCTCGCTTGCCGGGCAGAGATTCTTCGCTGCGCTCAGAATGACAGGCCAGCGAAGGATGACAGGCGATGACCGCTCCTGGTCGGGATCGTTCATCAGGTGCATCTGAAAGGAGCAAATCATGCAGCGATGGAAATACAAACAAGAGGTGGTTGAAATTGAGGATTTGAAGGACTTTCTCAAATTCCTGGATGAAGCAGGCCAAAAAAGTTGGGAGCTTGCCGCGCTTACACCTCTTGAGTTTGAATTAGAGACGCAGGGGCAAATAGTGATAAAGGCGTATTTAGCGATTTTAAAACGTCTCATATCATAGCAACAGATCACCTGTTAAACAAAAGGGGCTAAACGAAAAGTACCTGTCACTAAATGGGAGGGTTGGCGCGTATATAATGTAGCTGAGAGGGGTTGTGTTACAGGTCAATTTGAGAATCGTTTAAGAGTACAACCGCACCTGATAGCTGGCAAACGGGGGAGTAAGATGCCAGGCGATTAAGAAGGCATACCTCAAAGTGGATGGCGCATACGTTTTTTCTTAACAAAGTAGCTGCGCAGTACACCGGGACATTGTAATATACGCGCAGGAATATATAATTGACTTATATCATGTACGTCGAAGGTATCAAAGCAGAGAAGCCTGTTCTCTATAGCAAGGAGATATTACATGCCAGAGACAAGCTTTATCCACATCCTATTATCATTGCTCATTCCCACCGACCTGTTTCACAACAACATTGAAACGTTGCTGGTAGGAGGAGCAGTTGCTTTCGCGCTTGCTCTCGCGCTCACCTTTGCGGTCAAAGCTTTCTGTTATAAAGTTGGATGGCTGGATCGTCCGGCGGCGCGGCGCGTGCATAAAAAGGCGGTGCCGCGCCTGGGCGGTGTGGCTATGTACCTGGCCTTTGTGATTGTCGCCATCCTGTTTTACGCACCTGGTCGCTATTCCAACCCGACCGAAATTTCTATTTTCTGGCTCTTGATTGTGGCCTCTACGTTTATTGTGGTGGTGCATATCTTCGATGACGTGATTGGTCTCAAGCCGCGCACCAAATTGATCGCCCAGACGATTGCCGCCATCATCGTCATGGGACCCTGGATACCAACGTTTCGCGGCGTACTCCTTTATACATTCAGCAATCCGTTCTATCACCTACCGTTGCCCTTTCTCCACGAACCGAGCATCTTTCTCTTCATGCAGCACGCTGATTTCAGCCTGCTCGCCATCCCGGCGGTGCTATTGACATGGTTCTGGACGGTGGGCATGATGAACACCATCAACCTGATCGATGGCCTGGACGGGCTGGCAACCGGAGTAGTAGGCATTACCGCACTTTTCATTACCATCACCAGTTTCATACAAGGGCAGCAAAGCATCGCCATCCTGGCGGCTATTTTTACGGGAGCCGTCTTTGGTTTCCTGCCCCTCAACTGGAATCCGGCGAAGATATTCATGGGCGATAGCGGCGCGATGTTTCTGGGGCTGGGGCTGGCTGTGCTGTCGATTATGGGTGGCGCGAAGCTGGCTCTGGCCTTGATGGTACTGGGACTGCCCATCCTTGACCTGGCGGTGGTGGCGGTCAATCGCAAGCGCCGGGGACAATCAGCCGTGCATTTCGATATGACACACCTGCACTACCGCCTGCTCTCCACCGGCCTGAGCGTCAAAAAAATCTGCCTGCTTTTCTACGCGCTGACCATCATGTTTGGCGTGCTGGCGTTACGCCTGGCGCGTATCTATAAATTTATCGGCCTCGGACTGGTAGGGCTTACCATGATCTGCCTGGTCATCTGGATCGATTACCGCCTGCGCCAGCGCGGGGTGCCGATTAAACCAGACAGCCCTTCATCTCCATCCGACGATGGCGAGAATGTCGCCATTGAAAAGAAAGCTGAAATGAAGACTGGTGAAGTCCAATCCGTTATCACCACCCCGATACCGGGAACACAAACGCATTATATGTAGAGAAAAGGTGATCTGTGAGTGGGCGCAATTGTTGGTGGAACGAAGTGAAAGACTTGTCATCCTGAGCGAAGCGAAGGATCTCTATCGGCCTGCACAGAGATCCTTCGCTTCGCTCAGGATGACATTCCCGAGCTTGATTGGGTATATTCATCAGATCATTCTGGCACGGCGATTTCGTCTGAATGGCGGGCGCTTGCCAGGGCTGCGTCTTCCATGTACATGCGTTTTAGGAACCATCCAGTGAAAGATCGTTCGTTTTCCGCTACGTCTTCGGGGGTGCCTGCCGCTATGACGTAGCCGCCGGCATCGCCGCCTTCGGGTCCCAGGTCGATGAGCCAGTCGGCGCTTTTGATGACTTCCAGGTTGTGTTCGATTACTACAATCGAGTTGCCCGCGTCCACCAGTCGCTGTAATACTTGTAGCAGGCGGTCTACGTCCGCGAAGTGCAGGCCGGTGGTTGGCTCGTCCAGGATGTACATAGTGCGCCCGGTGGCTCGTTTCGACAGTTCGGTTGCCAGCTTGACGCGCTGGGCTTCGCCGCCTGACAGGGTGGTGGCCGGTTGACCCAGCCGCATGTAGCCCAGACCAACGTCGTTGAGCGTCTTCATCTTGTTGTAGATGGAGGGAACGTTGGCGAAGAACTCTGTCGCTTCTTCCACCGTCATATCCAGCACCTCGGCAATGCTCTTGCCCTTGTAATGAATCTCCAACGCCTCGCGGTTGTAGCGTTTGCCCTTACAGACCTCGCATGGCACATAGACATCGGGCAGGAAGTTCATCTCGATTTTGACGATGCCCTCGCCCTTACAGGCTTCGCAACGACCGCCTTTGACGTTGAATGAGAAACGGCCAGGCTGGTAGCCGCGAATACGCGACTCAGGCACATGCGCGAAGAGGTCGCGGATGCCTGTGAAAGCCGTCGTATAGGTAGCAGGATTGGAGCGCGGCGTGCGCCCGATAGGCGACTGGTCAATATCGATGATCTTATCCAGATGTTCTATGCCCTCAATCGTATCGTGCGCTCCCGGCTTAGCGTGCGCGCGGTAGATGACATGCGCCAGCTTGCGGTAGAGAATGTCTGTAATCAGTGTACTCTTACCGGAACCGGAAACGCCCGTTACTACCACAAACTCGCCCAGTGGAATCTCCACATCGATGTTTTTCAGGTTATTCTCGCGCGCTCCCTTCACCACCAGCGCTTTCCCGTTGCCCTCGCGCCGTTTTTCGGGCAGGGCGATAAACTTGCGCCGCGAGAGATATTCGCCCGTAATCGATTCGGGACTGGCGATGATGTCCTTGTAGGTGCCTTCTCCGACCACTCTGCCGCCGTGTTCGCCCGCGCCGGGGCCGATGTCGATGATGTAGTCGGCAGCGCGCATGGTATCTTCGTCATGCTCGACCACCAGCAGCGTATTGCCCAGGTCGCGCAGGCGCACCAGCGTCCTGATGAGGCGCGCATTGTCGCGCTGGTGCAGCCCGATGCTCGGTTCATCCAGAATGTACAGGACACCCATCAGGCCGGAACCAATCTGCGTTGCCAGGCGGATGCGCTGCGCCTCGCCGCCTGAAAGACTCATGGCAGCCCTATCCAGCGTCAGGTAATCGAGTCCCACGTCTACCAGAAATTGCAGGCGCGCCCGAATCTCTTTCAACACCTGCCGCGCAATCAGTCGCTCGCGCGCGGTCAGAGTTACATCAACCATCGGGCCGCGCGGGTCAATCGGTGTGAGAGGGTCGCCCAGTAACGAAACTACGGCTTCTGTACCATTTTTCTTCTTTTTACTATTGCCGTTGCTGCTGAGTACGCGCGAGGTGGCTCCGGGGGTGGACGATGCAACTTCCTGACCCTCCAACTCTTGAAAGAAACGCTGCGCGTTGACAATCGAGAGGCGCGAAACCTGTACAATGTTATGCCCGCCTACCGTTACCGCCAGCGCTTCTGGCTTCAAGCGCGCGCCGTGACAATCAGGACAGATGCGCGCCGACATATATTGCTCGATGTCTTCATGCACCCACTCGCTCTCCGTCTGCTTGTAACGGCGGTCCAGGTTCGGAATGACACCCTCGAAGGTGATGGTATAGGTGCGCGTCCCGCCGTGCTGCGGCTTGTAGCGTATCGTCAGGGGTTCGTCTGTGCCATACAGCACTTTCTGCTTTTGATCGGCAGTGAGTTCGCGCCAGGGCGTCTCCAGGCTGAAGTTATATTTCTTCGCCAGCGCTTCTAGAATGGAGGCGTGCCACTGGCTACCATTCACGACCTTGCTCCAGGGCGCGATTGCTCCTTCGAGCAGGCTGAGTTCAGGATGGGTGACGATCAGTTCGGCGTCGATCTCCTGCTGCGTTCCCAGGCCGGTGCAGGTGGGACACGCGCCATGCGGGCTGTTAAAGCTGAAGGTGCGCGGCGCGATCTCTGGCAAGCTGAAGCCATCGTAGACGCAGGAGAGCTTTTCGGAAAAGAGAATTTCTTCACCACCGATAATGGAAACCAGCACCACGCCGCTGCCCAGCTTCAAAGTCGTCTCTAACGAATCCGTTACGCGCTGCCGGAACGATGTATCAGGCTGCTCTGGCTCTGCGCTTTCGGATGCATCGGAAAGGGGATGCGTACCATCTGAGGTGGCATTTACGTCATAGAGCGCGGGGCGTTCGGCCACTTTCCTGAGCTGGCGTGGCTCATCAAAAGTCGCGTTCTTACGCTCTCCACGAATTACCAGGCGGTCAACCACCACTTCGATAGTGTGCTTTTTCTGTTTATCCAGCTCGATCTCGTCGCTCAGGTCGTAAATGGTGCCATCGACGCGCACGCGCACATAGCCCGCGCGCCGCATCTCCTCGAAGATTTGCTTGTATTCGCCCTTGCGGCCCTGCACCAGCGGTGCAAGCAGCATGATACGCGACCCCTCTGGCAAATCGAGTACCGAGTCGACGATTTGCTGTACCGTCTGCTGGCTTAATTCACGCCCGCAGATGGGGCAGTGCGGATGACCGACGCGCGCGTACATCAGGCGCATGTAGTCATAAATCTCGGTCACGGTGCCAACCGTCGAACGGGGGTTATGTGTCGCGCCCTTCTGGTCGATAGAGATAGCAGGAGAGAGTCCGTCGATATGATCGACATCGGGCTTCTCCATCTTATCCAGAAACTGGCGAGCGTAGGCCGACAACGATTCTACATAGCGACGTTGCCCCTCGGCAAAGAGAGTATCGAATGCCAGGCTGCTCTTGCCCGACCCGGAGAGGCCCGTAATCACCACCAGCTTATCGCGCGGAATAGTGACATCAATATTTTTGAGGTTATGTTCGCGTGCGCCGCGTATTACAATCTTATCCTGGGGCATATAAATAGACCACCCATCATAAAAACGGTAGCGGACACGATAAATCGCGTCCCTACCTGATTTGATACAAACGTTCGATATTGAAGATTATACCACACATTACAAGTCAAGACGTTGAAATTCAGCACATTGAATAATGGCTATCATATAAATAAGACGCGCTGATACACCGTTACATATTACAACACGCGGATACATAGCCTTTATTTCCTAACGCGGTCATATGGCAGTGCAACCTTTATTCATGAGTTGGCGTATAATGTGATAGTGAAAATGAATCGTGGGGGATTTGCATGAATCCAGAGTTAGATTTTGAGAAGCGTTTTCGCCTTGTGCGCGAGGTGATAGAAACCATTGTCCTTACCTTGCTCATGTTTCTGGTGATCCGCTTTGCCGTACAAAACTTCAATGTCGATGGCACCAGCATGGAACCGCGCCTGCACAATGGCGAACTCATTCTCGTGGATAAATGGACCTATTTATTTCATCCTCCTGAACGCGGCGACGTGATCGTCTTTGTTGCTCCACCTGAGCCGACCCTGGATTTTGTCAAACGTATCATAGGCGTACCCGGCGACAGGATTACCATTCACGGTACGGTAGTTACGGTGGATGGCGTTACGTTGAAAGAAACCTATGTTGATCCGATTAATCAGGGCAATCCTACCGGCGCAGATTTTACGAACATGCTAGTGCCTCCCAATAAGTATTTTGTGATGGGCGATGACCGGGTTCGCAGCGATGACTCCCGGCGCTGGGGCTTTGTGCCGCGTGGCAACATCATCGGGCGAGCCGCCCTCGTCTACTGGCCGCTCGGACAGGATAACAACGGTTTTCTCCCCAACTACTCTTCCGTCTTCGCCAATGTTCACCAGCCCGGCGCGCCTGCCAACGCTCTAAATAATGGCAATCTTAACGTCAGCGCTGATGCCATTTTGATGGTACTCGCGCCGCTCTCGCTATCCCTGTTTGTGAGACTAATAAGCAAACGCCGTAGGGCCGTAGGAAGTCCTGAATCCCATCTGTAGGCATCTGCCATGCAGTTTTGTGGCGGGGGCCGGATGCCCACAAGGGGCATCCCTACATACCATGGATACCCCCACCCCATCCAACCCCCATGCCTATTGCAGCAATCAGGGGGAAGGGGGAATACTGGCATGTAGTGACGCCCCTTGTGGGCGTCAGGCGGGGGATGCTATGCATCCAGCGCCTTTAGCACGAAATCCGCAAAGGCGCGGATGTGGCGTTCGTTGGGAACGTAGACGCCGCCATTTTTGAAGGCGCGCGAGGCCATGCTTTTTTGCGTCATCTCGCATACTTCCCAGTCCTGCTTGTTCACGATGTCGAAGAGTTCTACCGCGTCTTGTGGGTCAAAATCCGGCTGCTCTGCTACTTCGGCATCGAAAAGCCAATCGCACACTACTAGCGAGCGGTCGGGCGCGAGGGGCCAGACGGTATGCGTGACTACATGGTCGCCCAGCAGGTTAATCAAGACGTTGGGGAGCAGCACTTCGCCATAATACTTGCGCGTATCTTCGGGGAGCAGCCCCTTGAGGGGCGGGCGGCTGGCCTTGCCCGTCATATTGAATGCCTCGATGCCCTCGGCCAGGGACGCGGCATCTCCGCCTATGTAGGCTTTGCCCGTGCGGAAGCCGGGGAGCATATCGCACAATTCGGGGTGCATGGGGCCGCAGTGGTAGCATTCCATGAAGTTTTCCAGAATGAGCTTCCAGTTGGCCTGTAGATCGTAGGTGATGCTTGCGCCAACCTTCAAGGTTCCCACGCCGTAGCGGGCAAACGGTTCGTAAGTGCCGAAACGCTCAAGGATTACCGGCATCAACTGGTCGGCCACCGGCGCGGGATTGCCGGCGAGATTGAGGTAGATAAAGCCTTCCCAGACCTCCAGAGCTACCGGCAAGAGGCCGAAGGCGGTACGATCAAACTGCTCGTGGCTCATGACGTTGGGCGCGCCGAGCAAGCGGCCATCGAGTCCATACGTCCAGGCATGATAACGACACTGGATCGAGCCTTTCAACTTTCCCGACGTTTCAGAGCATAAACGCGCCCCGCGATGGCGGCAGACGTTGAGGAAGGCGTTCAACGCTCCGGTACGATTGCGCACGACGATGATGCTCTCATGCCCGACCGTTACCACCTGGTATGCTCCTATTCTGGAGATAGCATCAGCGCGTCCAACGCACACCCACATACTGGAGAAGATTTTCTCCATTTCTAATGCGTAAATAGCGGGATCATAATAGTAGCGACCGGGCAGAGTAGAGAGGAAAAGGGGTTCGGAGCGTACTACCGTCGTCATGTGTTGTCACCTCGGAAGAGCAAATAGACAATGTTATGTCTGGAGTATACCCGATGAATCTGGCCTTACACAAGGGAATCGCATGGCTTAAGTTCGTGTCCATCATGTCTCTGTCGCTGTTTTGCGGATACGGATGATCCAGATTTCCGGCCCCTGTTGTTCTGGCTCCCATTCAAACAGGCCGGGACGCTCGACGATGAATTGATATTGAAGCTGGCGGGGTTGGTGGTCATGGATCAGACGCAGCGTTTCGCCGGGATGAAGAGTATCAAAACGCGCAAAAATGGTTGTATGATACTCATGAGAGCTTAATTCGCGTACATCAAGATCAATGATGGTAGCCTCTGCCATTTTTTGACTCCTAACCCGTTAATTCAGCAATTGCTGTTTCTACCCCGGCAACGGTTTTACTCTGAAGTATCTTTTCGATCAACTCCGTTAATTTTTGTGGCGCAACTCGCTGTATGGCATCCCTGACCTCTGGCAGGGCGGTAGGTGTCATACTCAGTTCATCTATGCCCAGTCCTACCAGTACAGGAGCCAGCCGCGCATCGCTGGCGATCTCGCCGCAGACGGCCACCGGTTTGCCGGCCTGTCGCGCGGCCAGGGCTACCTGGTGGATTTGTCGTAGCAGCGCGGGTTGCATGGCGTTATAGAGGCCGGAGACGCTGACGTTGGTGCGGTCGCTTGCCAGGGTATATTGCAGCAGGTCGTTAGCGCCAATGCTAAAGAAGTCCACCAGTTCCGCCAGTTCTTTCGCCATCACGACCGTTGCCGGAACCTCTACCATAATGCCGACGGAGATAGGCGCGGGTAAATCCGGCAGGCGATTTTTCAGGCGATCGGAAACGTGGTCAAAAATCGAGCGAGCCGCCTGCCACTCTTCGACGGTGGTTATCATGGGAAACATGATGCGCAGGAGCGTGCCTGTATCGGCGGCAGCCAGCAGTAAGGCGCTGATTTGTTGCTCGAGCAGGTGGGGGTGAGCCAGGTGGACACGAATGCCGCGCAAACCTAGCGCGGGGTTTGCCTCGTCAGCCTGGCCGAGTATATCCTTGAGGGCTGGCATAGGTTTATCAGCGCCCGCGTCCAACGTGCGCACAATCACAGGCTTGCGTTGAGTTGCAGCATCGCCATTGAAAGCGCGAAATACCGTCGCATAGAGTTGACGTTGTTCCTCTTCTCCCGGAAGGGTGGACGTTTTAGCGAAGAGAAATTCTGTACGCAGCAGCCCGATGCCCTGCGCGCCCCATTGCCGCGCCGCTTCCGCCTCCGCTTCGCTGCCGATATTTGCCATCAAATGTATGTGCCTGCCGTTTACGCTGAGCGTGGCCTGCGCTTGTTGCGCGGCGGATTTGAGCGCGGCCCGTTGCGCCTGTTGCTCCGCGAGGCGTTTCGCTAATGGGTCGCGTATCTCTGGCGCGGGGTGTCGATAGAGCAGAGCATTGTCCGCGTCCAATGCTAATTCATCGCCTGTGCGGATGACCTGCAAGGCGTCTTCAGGCAGCCCTGCCATGGCTGGAATACCCAGCGCGCGGGCCAAAATAGCGGCGTGGGCGGTGGGTCCACCCTGCACAGTGCAGATGCCAAGCACGAACTCAGGGCGTAGTTGCGCAGTGTCGGATGGCGTTAAGTCCCTGGCAATAATGATACGGGGTTGCTGTAGAGTATTCAGAGCCTGACCATGCTCGACCTTGCCTCCTGCTTGCGCGATGGCGCGGCTTACGGCATCGCGTATATCGGTGGCGCGAGCCGCCAGCAGGGGATCGGGCAGGGCTTCCAGCGTTATAGCGAAGCTCTCTCCGGCTTTAGCGAGCGCGGTTGTCGCGTCAACGTGTTCGCTTTGGATGATGTGGGACGCGGATTCGAGTAAAGCGGGATCATCCAACATCAGCGCCTGGGCATCAAAGATGGCCGCGTGTGATTGACCGATGCTGCTCTCAAGGCGAGCAGCGAGGGCGCGCAATTCTTGTGCGGCGGCGTCCAGCGCGTCACGCAGGCGTTTCTGCTCAGAAGCAACCTGGTTGTCAGAAATAGCATGTTGCTCTACTACGTTGAGTGAGCTTGCTGATGAGGTAAAGAGAAACGCCTGTCCAAGCGCGACGCCCCGTGATGTTGAAATCCCTTGCCAGGGTGTGCCTGGCTGTTGCGCGATGTTCTCTGAGGCTGGCGCGGTTATGGCAGTTTCAGCAGGGGAAACAGGTTTTTCGTCCGTGGGCTGTGTTTCGTAGAAATTCGCGCGTACCAGTTCGCTTAATGCTGTGATGGCTGCCTGCGCGTCCGTTCCACTGGCGTGAATGGCGATGGTATCGCCCTGACGCAATCCGAGCGAGAGGATGCCTGTGATGCTGGCGGCGTCGCTTTCTCGCCCATGACCTGTTACGCGAATGCGCGATTCAAAGCGATGCGCGGCCTGTACAAAGAGGCTGGCTGGCCGGGCGTGTAAACCGGTGGGATTGGTCAGAACCAGTGTGGCTTCAAGACCTGCATCCATATCAGGGGCTTTTTCTGTAGGAGCCTCCAGGTTTGGAGTAGGCGTTTCCTCCATTTGTTTTAAGGGCTTGAGTAGTTGGAGGCGTTCCGCGCTGGCTATTTTTTCCGCCGCCTGTTGCACCTGCGCCAGTGTGCGGTCCAGAGAGGCCTCGAGCGCGGCTGTGACCGCTCCCTCTACCAGAGGGGCGAAGCTGATGCGAACGTGCCGTCTCTGATCCTCGTCCAGCATTTCGAGGGCCATTTCGGTTGACAGGATGGCGCTTCCCAGGTCGAGTAAGACCAGTACGCCATCAGGTCCCGCGACAGACTGGATGGCCGCCACAATGCGCTCAACAGAGGTACCCAGTATGTCGTCGAGGGTTCCACCGGCAGCAGCGATGGGCGTTTTGCCCTGGGACATTTGCCCGGCAAGTTTGGCAACCCCCTCCGCCAGTTGGGCGCTATGCGAAACGATGACCAGTCCCACTGTCATGAAATGTACTCCCTGATACTCTGTAGGGGCGGGCGACCACAAGGGTCGCCCCTACATGCCTGCGCACGTTTCAGCGAGGCAGCGCAGGATGAGCCAGCTCGATGTCGCGCCGGGGTCCTGGTGGCCGATGCTACGTTCTCCCAGGTAACTGGCGCGTCCTTTGGTGGCAAGCATGGGAGTAGTAGCTTTCATGCCTTCTTCCGCCGCTGCCGCCGCCTTGCCAGTGATTTCCGCCAGAGATGCCCCCTGGTCAAGAGCCTGTCTGGCTGCCGCGAGGGCGGGAGTCAGGGCATCGATCATAGTTTTCTCGCCAGCCTGAGCCTTGCCACGAGTAATGATGCCGCCCAAAAACGCTTCGAGCAGACCGACAACATCGGCAGGTGTAAGTTCCTGCTTCCCGGCGGTGGTAGCGCCGGCGCGCAAATAGGCCGTGCCATAGAGCGGCCCACTGGCTCCTCCGACCGTCGAAACCAGCGTCATGCCGACGGTTTTCAATTGTGTGGCGATGTCCATGCTGGTCATTGATGGAAATTTAGCGCGTATGGCGCTGAAGCCTCGATCCATATTGATACCATGATCCGCGTCGCCAATAGCGGAATCCAGGTCGGTCAAATATGTGCGATTCTCATGTAGTACGTCGGCGGTGCGTTCTAACCAGCGTAGAACGTCTTCGTTCGTCATCAATACAATACCCTCCCGGTGAGATGAATGTTGAAGTTCGACAATCGAATGCAGGCAACGCCTGCATTCGATTGTCGAACTT
>DASTKD010000067.1:0-14951 GCA_035716135.1 Ktedonobacteraceae bacterium | reverse complement strand
GTATAGTTCGTGTAGGATACAGGGCAAATAAAATATCGAAAAAATGGTTCAATGAGTAAAGGAGTTCATTCGATTATGCGCAAGAAGTATGCACTTCCCGGATTGCTTCTTATGATGGTCATGTTGCTCGTCCTTAGCGCGTGCGGAGGCAGTTCTGTGACAGCAGGACAATTGCTCACAAACAGCGCCAACGCTATGAAACAGATCAAGTCGCTGCATCTTGACATGACGGCGACGGTGAATGTGGGGGTCAGCGGGCTGCCGAGTACTTCCTCGTCCTCGATCCCCGCTAACACAAATATCACAGTCAACGCGAGCGGCGATGAGGTGATGCCCGATCAGACCTCGCTCAAACTGTCTACCAGTGGAGTTGGCAACGGTAAGTTTGCCTTCGCGGAGATCGTGAAGGGCAACCAGCTCTACATCCAGAACGCGCAGGGGCAATGGTACGTTATGGATAAAAGCAAGCTGGAAGGCAGCTCTACCTCCCTCAATAACCTGTTGTCGAAAGCCAGCGTACCCGACTTCAGCAAGCTGCTCAACCTGCTGCAAAAGGATGTGACGGTAGTCGATCACGGGGACGAAACGCTCAACGGGGCCAGCCTGCGCCATATTACCGTCACGCTCGACAAGAATGGCCTGGTAAAATTGATCCAAAGCACAGATCAGTTTAAGGGCATAACGCAGCAGGACATCAATCAACTGCTCAATAGCGTGAGCAATTTCAGCGCCAGCCTGGACTTCTGGTTCGACGAGGCCACTTCCTACATCCATCGTTTCGAGCTAAAGCTGAATTTCGCGGCGGATATGAGCAAACTCAGCACACCAACCAGCGATACAAGCTCAAGCGCGCCCACGGGCTTCTCGCTCAAAGCCGACATCACGGTTGACCTGAGCAAGTTCAACGATTCTTCGATCAAGATCACGGCTCCCGCCAACGCCATCCCAACCGACAACCCCGGCGTCCTCTTTGGCGGTGCATAAGCCTCGCGTCCGGCGCTGCCGTTCCACATCTTCCAGGGTCTCATCGCACTGGCGCGATGAGACCTTTTTGCGTGCCATTGTTGCGCCATCCCTTATTTATGACCCGCTCAGGAAGCTTCTCGAATGCAATGCTCTGGTCTGTCAGGCTTTGCACGTATGTACGCCCTGCGATGTGCGGATGTGTCACCGCCTGCCCCACGCTGTCACCCTGAGCGAAGCGAAGGATCTATCCCGCCGGAGGAGATGCTTCGCTCAGCATGACAGGGTTGGCGATGGGCGGTGGGAGGGGCCAACCTGGAATGTAGGGACGCCCCTTGCGGGCGTCCGGCCCCTCGTGGGCATCCGGGGGTGGGACACGCCGCTTTCTCGTCTTTTTCGTCGCGCTTTGGCCGTAATAGGCGCAACGTTTTGTAACACTCAAACGATACTATAGTATAGGGCATTTTCATGCTTCAAATCGGATGGGCGGCGGCTTTATCTCTGCCGGGGTAAACTTCCAAAGAGTACCATAGATGTATCTAAACAGACGGGGAAACGTGTTATAATGGTAGGTGGTTGTGTATTCGCGCAAGGCTGAGAGAGGATTTATATCATATGGCGATGTTTGAGAGTTTATCAAAGCGACTTGAGGGTGTTTTTACTAATCTGAGTGGGAAGGGCAAACTGACCGAGGCAGATGTCGATGAGGCTATGCGCGAAGTCCGCCTGGCCTTGCTTGAAGCGGATGTCAGCCTGAAGCTGGTGAGGCAGTTCGTGGAGCGCGTGAAGGCGAAGGCCATTGGCGCGGAAGTGCTGGGCAGTTTCTCGCCGGCGCAGCAGGTGCTGCAAATCGTCAACGAAGAGTTGGTCGAGATGCTGGGCGGCAGCGAGGGCAAGAATACGCTGGACCTGGGCGGTCAACCACCCAATGTGATTATGCTGGTCGGGCTGCAAGGTTCGGGCAAGACGACGAGTGCCGCCAAGCTTGCCAATTTCTTGCGTAAGCAGCAGGGGCAGCGACCCCTGATGGTCGCTGCGGACATGTATCGCCCGGCAGCCGTTCACCAGTTGCAAACGCTGGGCAAGCAGCTTTCCATCCCGGTCTATGCCGAACCGATGGGAGCCGATCCGGTTGACATTTGCGTCAACGGCGTTGCCTATGCCCGCGAGCAGGCGGCGACGGTGGTGATTCTCGATACGGCGGGTCGCCTCAATATTGATGAGCGTATGATGCAAGAGGTGATGAGCATTCGCCAGCGCGTGCAGCCGCGCGAGGTGCTGCTGGTAGCCGACGCCATGACCGGTCAGGAGGCCGTGCGTGTCGCGGA
Organism: Ktedonobacteraceae bacterium; assembly: GCA_035716135.1. GTDB lineage: Bacteria > Chloroflexota > Ktedonobacteria > Ktedonobacterales > Ktedonobacteraceae > CF-113. The sequence goes on along the minus strand of DASTKD010000067.1, from coordinate 12,660 downwards.
CGACTTCAACAAGGCCGTCGCGCTGACGGGCATGATCCTCACCAAGATGGACGGCGATGCTCGCGGCGGTGCGGCCCTTTCAATACGTTCCGTGACGGGTGTGCCGATCAAGTTCATGGGCGTGGGCGAAAAAACGGATGCCCTGGAGCCGTTTTATCCTGATCGTTTGGCCTCGCGTATACTGGGAATGGGAGACGTGCTTTCGCTGATCGAACGCGCCCAGGAAACCATTGACCAGGAAGAGGCCATGAAAGCCCAGGCCAAGTTGCAACAGGGCAAGTTTGACCTGGAGGACTTCCTCAATTCCATGCGCCAGCTCAAACGTATGGGACCATTGAGGTCGGTGATGGAGATGATCCCTGGCTTCAGTAAACTGGCCGGGGATGCTGATATCGAGGAGGCGTTGGAAGGGGATCAGCTAAAACATGTGGAAGCGATTATCTTATCGATGACTCTACAAGAGAGACACAATCCCGATATTATTAACGGTAGTCGAAAGAAGCGTATCGCGCGCGGCAGCGGCAGCACAACGCAGGACGTGAACCAACTGCTCGATCAATTCGGCGAGATGCGTAATATGATACGCCAGGTCAGCAGTGGTAAAGGTCCCTGGGCAAAACTCGCCAGGCAGTATGGGGCTGGCTCAGGAATGCCCGGTATGCCAGGTCTACCCGCTATGGGAGGAGCCGGAGCAGGAGGGGGAATGCCCTCTCTTCCGCGTCCATCCGGTGGCGGCAAAAAATCTGGCAAGGCGGCCCGCAAAGCGAAACGCAAACAGAAAGCCAGAAGTGGACGGAGGTAGCCACAATGCAACGCAAGCGCTCTCATCTTTTCGGACAGGCCATGCTGGTTGGCCTGTTACTGGGCCTTGTATTCGCCACGAGCGGCTGTGGGGGAAGCTCTCAATCACAGCAGCAGGCAAGCCAGAGCAAGACGCAGCTTGATACGACACTGCAACACGCCAGAGATATTGGCGTGCCTGTATCTTCTCTGCAAACAATTATCCAACAGGAAAAAAATTTAAGCAGCACAAGCGCGCCCTTTACCCTTTTCGATGATACATCCGCGACCAATTATTACCTGAACCAGGCAAAACAATACAAGCAGTTAGCGACGCAAGCGCAGAGCGTCATCGATAACACCACCAGTGATAGCCAGACAAAGGCGCAGGTGAGCGTGCAATATTTCCAGTCGGCGCTCAATAAAGTGCAAAACCTGAAGATCAGCACGATTCCAACATTCACGCAAGAACTTACAAATGCGCAAAGTCAGTTGTCAACGGCTCAGTATCCCAAACAGTTTTTTGCCATTAGCGACGATGCCAACAGTGCTGGCAGCGCCCTGACCCTGTTGAATACCACCTACGGGCAGCTCGTCACGTTCAATAACGCTATCAAGCAAATGAATAAGGCGCATATCGATGTGACAGCCATGCAAACGCAGTACCAGAATGATATGAGTACCATCAATACCATTACGAAGACGGTTGATTTCACCAACCTCAATTCGCTGGTAAACGCGCAGTATCAAATGGCGGTGGTCAATTCCATTCAAGCCCTGCCTTTCGTTGGCAACATCAAACTGGGCCAGTTCAGCACGCAGATTACTCTGCTGAAAACCTACGGCATGGATGCCTCGTCGTACCAGCAATTGTACAATGCCGACGCGCAGCAGATGCATAACGCGAAAACCATTGCGGACTACCTGGCCGTTTCCGGCAAAATCGACGCCGATATGTCCACCATGCAGAATGACCTGACGCAGGGCGCGGCCACCTACCTGATTGGCGAACTGGACCGCGAAGCCAATGCGTGGGGAAAAGCGCACGCCTATCATGATAAGTTCGATGGCAATAACTATATCCTGGACTCAGGCTATACCCTGAACGGCATCGGCTGGTGGTTCCAGCAGCAAGTAGGCTGGTCATGGCAGCCCAGCGACTACCAGGCCATCGTGCAATCGGAGAACGATGAGTTTTTCAACTTCCATATGATGCAGCAGGATTACAGCGATACGACGCTGTACAACCAGGTACATGCGACAGACCTGCAAATCATGCAGCATTACCCCAATCTCCAGCATGGCACAGTGCTGATGGTTTCGACAGTTGAACAGGCTATGCGTTTCTACCAGAATGGCAAGCTCATCAAGTCCTTCCTGGTGACGATGGGGCGCGTCGAACGGCCCGCGCTGCCCGGTTACTGGACAGTGGTGGATCGTAAATCGCCGATGGAGTTCAAATCGGTCGATCCGCCGAGTTCACCTTACTGGTATCCGCCAACCCCGATCCATTATGCCATTCTCTATCACTGGAACGGCTACTTCGTGCATGATGCCTGGTGGCGTGTGAACTTCGGCCCCGGCACGCAGTTCCCGCATTATGATACCGGCGGAGACGAGTCTTTCGCTGGCAACGGCAGTCACGGCTGCATCAACATGCAGGAAAATGACGCCGCCTGGGTCTACAACAACACCGATTTCAACACCCAGATCATGGTGTACTAAAGTAAACACAATCCGATACATGTGAAGGACGCGATACATTGCGTCCTTCACATGTATCGGATTGTGTTTGTCACCATTCCAATATTCGTCGCGCGAGCAGAGATTGCTCCGCGCGATTCTCTGTCAGTTCCAATGCTCGTAGCGCGGATGCTCGTGCCTGCTCGCGCTGGCCCAGTTCTAGCAGTAACTCGCCGCGAATGGCGTGGTAGAGGTGGTAGTTATCGAGTTCTCTTTCCAGCGCGTTCACCTCTGCCAGCGCCGCCTCCAGCCCGGCAACCTGTCGCAGCGCTACGGCGCGGTTCAAGCGCACTACCGGAGAGGATGTCATCTGAAGCAGCAGGTCGTAGAGCATGACGATTTGCCGCCAGTCGGTGGCGTTCCAGGACTCAGCTTCGGCGTGGCAGGCGACGATAGCTGCCTCTACCTGGTACGGCCCAGGCCGCCGCAGCGCTGCCGCCTGCTCGATCAGGGCTATCGCTTCCACGATCATCGAGCGATTCCAGAGGGAGCGGTCCTGGTCAGCCAGCAAAACTATCTCTCCGGTGCTGGTGAAGCGTGCCTCGGTTCGTGCCAGGTGCAGGCGCATGAGGGCGAGCAGGCCGAGTGGCTCCGGCTCGCGCGGCAAGAGATTTGTTATCAATGTGGTCAGCCAGGCGGCGTCTTCAGCGAGGTCGCGGCGAGTAGGGGTCGCGCCGCTGCTGGTCAGATAGCCCTCGTTGAACATCAGGTAAAGGACAGCCAGCACTTCCCCCAGCCGGGCGTCAAACTCTTCGTCACCAGGGATGCGGTAGGGGATGTTGGCGGCGACGATCTTGCGCCGCGCTCGCACGATGCGCTGGGCAACGGTCGCTTCTGAAGTCAGGAAAGCGTGCGCGATCTCGGCGGTGGTGAAGCCGCACACGGCTCGCAGGGTCAGCGCTATTTGCGCCGCGCGCGAAAGCGCCGGGTGGCAGCAAGTGAACATCAGACGCAGGCGGTCGTCCTGTTCCGGGGCAACCGGATGCTCAAGTTGTGCCAGCTTTGCGCGGTAGCGCGCGTCGCGGCTCAACTGATTGAGCGCGCGTCGCCGGGCTACCGTGAGCAGCCACGCACCCGGACGTGCCGGAATACCATCCACCGGCCAGCGTTCTAATGCTACCAGCAAAGCGTCCTGAACGATTTCCTCCGCGACATCGAAGTCGCCCAGAATGCGAACGAGCGCGGCTGTGAGTCGCCCCGCCTCCTCTCGAAAGACGGAGACGAGGGCGGCGTGCGTAGCATGGGTATCTGGCCTGTCTATTGATCGACTCCCATTACCGGACGGACTTCGACGATACCACGAGCCGGCCAGCTTTTCGCCAACCGTAGCGCCTCATCGAGGTCGGCCACGTTGATCTCGACATAGCCGCCAATGACTTCGTTGCCCTCAATAAAGGGGCCATCATGCACAATCGGTTCGCCATTGGCCTGAAAGCGCACCGTAGTCGCCGTATGTGGTGGTTGCAGTTGCTTACTGGAGCCTAACTTTGCGCGATTCTCCTCGAACCAGCGTCCAACCTGCGCGTATTGCGCGTTACGGGCTTCCTCGCTCATATCCTCCCACGCCTGCTGCTGCTCGCGGGTCCCGCAGAACAGAAGAACATATTTCATTCCCGATGCCTCCTCTATTTCTAACGATAAACAGGAATGACCATGCCGGCCAATCCCTGTTATTAACGACAAACAAGGAAGCTTGCAAATCGACAATAAACTGCATCTAGCTTAGCTATTCAGCCTCATCGCCTTCTTCCGCCGGCTCATCCTCTTCAACGTCCACCGTTCCCTCTACGTCCTCGTTGGCTTCGTCATTCTCCGCCGTCGCGTCGCTGTTTTCGCCGTTGTTTTCGGGTTCATCCAGCTTTTTGCCGTTGGTGGTGGCGACGGCCACGACTTTATCGCCTTCTCCCAGGTTCATGAGGCGCACTCCCTGGGTAGCGCGTCCGGCGACGTGGATGGTACTCACATCGGTGCGGATGACTACGCCAGCGGCGGAGATTATCATCAGGTCGTTGTCTTTTTCGGTAATCACGCGCGCCGTGGCGACCTCTCCGGTTTTGTCCGTCACCTTCGCGGTAATCACGCCGCCGCCGCCGCGACTGTGCGTAGGATAGTCTTTGATGGGCGTGCGTTTGCCATAGCCGTTTTCGGTGACGACCAGCAGTTGGCTGCCCAGAGGCGTGAGGTTAAGCGACACCATTGTATCACCATCGGACAGGCGAATGCCGCGCACGCCGCCGCTCGTGCGGGAAGCGGAACGCAGTTCGGCGACGGTGAAGCGAATGGCTTTGCCGTGCGCGGTTATCAAGAGGACATCGTCATCAGCGCGGGCCAGTTTCGCGCCGATCAGTTCGTCATCTTCCTCGAGGTTCATGGCGATCAGCCCGTTGCGCCGCACCACCTCGAACTCGCTCATCACCGTCTTTTTGACCTCGCCCTTTTTAGTGGCGACGATCATATAATCGCGGCTGACGCCTTTGGGAACATAGACGATGGCCGTGACGCGCTCGCGCTGCTCGATGGAGATCAGGTTGATGATGTGCTCGCCTTTGGCCGTGCGGCTGGTATCGGGCAGTTCATAAACGCGCAGTTGGAAGACGCGCCCCCGGTCGGTAAAGAAGAGCAGACTATCGTGACTGTGCGCGACCAGCAGGTGACGAACAGTGTCGTCCTCGCGCGTGGTCATGCCGTTGATACCGCGCCCGCCCCGGCGCTGCGCCCGGTAGGTGCTGGACGGCAGGCGTTTGATATAGCCTTTTTCCGTCAGCGTCACCACGACTTCTTCGTTGCGGATCAGGTCTTCGTCGCGGAACTCGCTCGCTTCGGTTTCTTCGATCACGCTGCGGCGACCATCGCCATACTTCTCTTTCAACTCTGTCAGGTCGGCCTTGATGAGTTTGCGAATCTCGTTGATGTCCGCCAGCAACATGTTGTAGTAGCTGATGTGTTGCAACACATCTTTGAGTTCGTCTTCTACTCTTTGACGTTGCAGCGCGGCGAGGCTGGCGAGGCGCATATCCAGCACCGCTTTGGCCTGCTCTGGCGAGAAGCCGAACTTCTGTTGTAGCTCTTCGGCCAGTCCCGCCGTATCGCGCTGCGAAGCGCGGATAGTTGAGATCACCGCGTCCAGGTTATCGAGCGCGATTTTCAAGCCCTCTAAGATGTGTTTACGTGCCTCGGCCTTCGCCAGTTCAAAGCGCGTGCGGCGCGTAATCACGACCTCACGGTGGTGAATATGGTGCTGCAAGAAGGCTTTGAGCGTCAGGATGCGTGGCTGTTGATCGACCAGCGCCAGCATGTTCGTGTTGAAGGCGCTCTGCATGGCGGTGTACTTGTAGAGCGAATTCAGCACGCTTTCGGGCGTGGAGTCACGTTTGAGTTCGATGAGGATACGCATCCCCTGGCGGTCGGACTCGTCGCGTACCTCCGAAATGCCATCGATCTTCTTGTCGCGGCTGAGTTCCGCGATCTTTTTCACCAGTTCCGCCTTGTTGACCTGGTAGGGAAGCTCGGTCACGATGATGCTCATGCGCCCGCGTTCGCCCTCTTCAATGGTGGTGCGCGCGCGCACCACGACGCGCCCGCGCCCGTTGACATAGGTGTTGCGGATACCCTCGCGTCCCTGGATGATGCCGCCGGTGGGGAAGTCCGGCCCGCGCACGATGCGCGACAGGTCTTCGGTAGTCGCTTCCGGGTTCTCGATCAGGTAGATGATGCCGTTACACACCTCGTTGAGATTGTGCGGCGGGATATTGGTTGCCATACCAACGGCGATACCCGTCGAGCCGTTCAGGAGCAGGTTGGGCAGACGCGCCGGCATGACGGTCGGTTCAAATGCCTGGTTATCGTAGTTGGGCTTGAAATCGACGGTATCTTTCTCAATGTCGCGCAGCAATTCATCGGCGATGGTCGCCAGTTTAGCCTCGGTGTTATGATTCACAAAGCCGTTTGCGACGAACGAGTGGCAGGCGCTATCCACCCGCACCGAGTAGACCGGCTGTTCTCCCGCGTATTCGATACTTTCGATCCGCTCAAAGAGATAATGCTGGCGAGCCAGATTCTCGATTTCGGCAACAGCCGCTGCTGGCAGTGCCTGAGACAGGCGGGGTAACGTTGCAGTCAGGCGATCCGAACGATCAAAGTTGTGTTTTGACAGCCACTCACGCTGACCGCGCGTAGCATATGTTCTGACATACTCGGCCAAAAAGGGGACATAATCAGTGCGTGACAGAGCCTTGCCGGTATGCAGGTCGAGGATTGCAGTAAGCGCCTTGCTCTTCACCGCCGAGGTGAAGCCGATCTCGTTAGCGAACAGGGTGAGGTTGTCGCGGCCAGGAATCAGGAGGCGATGCATGTGATGGGTTCTATCCTCTTTCAATGATGCCACAATCCCAAAACGCAGCAAAAGCGTCTGAACCTGTCGCAGCATGAGGCGGTTACTGGCTGTCAGATTAACCCGTAGCAGGCTGCGACCGGATTTTTCAACCGATCCATCGCCTTCAAACAGGCCACGCAAAAAAGCAGCGACCACATGGCGAGGTGAGCGCAAGATTACTTCAGGGATCTGCCGTTGTGCCGAACGCCCGGACAATCCTAGAGCCTGGATGAACGCTCTGACATGTTGACTTACTACCTGCATTTGCAGGAACGGTTTCTTGCCGTAGCTGACGGGTTCTCTTTCAAAGACATGCAAGCGGCACGTTGGGAAGACACGCTTCCACGCCTGGATGAACTGCTCCGCGAAGTCGCCGGGGGTATTGGTAAACTCGATGACCTGATCGCGGAACGTCCCTTCAGCTAACAGCGCCCCCAGAAGGAAGCCCAAATCCTCGTCCAGCGTCTCTGGAAGCATGTGGTGCTTCATACGAGGCTTTTGAACCGAGGGATAGAATGGATGCAGGTCAACAGGCTGCTCCGGCCACAGGTCGGCGCTTCGGTCGAGGACAATATAGTCGCCAACGGCTAATTCGGCAATGGTCTTCCAGGTAAGTATGATGCGTCCATCAGAATCATGAGGTGCTGCCACCAGCAAGGGATGATTTGCTGTGCCTGTGACTTCATATCCCCGCTGCGTCCGCACGTTCCATGTCGGGAATGCGCCGCAATCCCACCACTTACTGGCCGTATTGGTTTGCCCGTCTTTTGAGAGGACACGCACAGAAACGTCTTCAATGCCCGGCTGCGAGATCTGACTGATCGGAACCAGACCTTTATCGGTGACAACGAGTGTGTCTCCCGTTACACAGTAGCGCATGGCGGCTGGTGGATCGTCGTCCTGCGACCCGAAGTTGCCCTGTCCCAGTACCAGAGGGTAGCGCATTGACCAGGGCTGCGCCATACGTACCAGCGACTCGTAGACAGCAGCATCGCCGTGCGGGTGATAGCTTTTGAGGACTTCGCCGACGGTACCGGCGCACTTACGAAATTGTTTGGTGGATTGCAGACCCATCTGGTCCATAGCGTAGAGGATGCGCCGGTGTACCGGCTTCAGGCCGTCGCGCACATCCGGCAACGCGCGGCTAACAATCACACTCATCGAATAGTCGAGGTACGCGCCCGTCATTTCCTCGACGATGCTGACCAATCTCGTATTCCCAGCATTCCCAAAATCCAGGCTCATAATATATCCTTATTACACAAACTCATAGCAAAACCATTAAAAAGATAGTGGGTTGAAACGCAATTCCGGGGAGGGTCCCGCCAGATTCGAGCCTACTTATCAATTATACCATATTTGAGGGGGAAATAGCACGTTTCAGCCGCTCGAATAGAACTTTTGGTCTGTTATCAGACGCTTTAATTTGTTGAGAAGATGTGGTATTATCTAAGCGAAAGCGGTTTAGAGAGCAACAAGTACATTCGGTTTGACCCCGGGGGCATCTTGTATCACTGTATACTATGGCGTCCCAGGGAAGGGAGGCAGGAGCTGCTATGGCATTGTTACTAACATCCCAGCAGTGTTTCTTTATTGCGATCATCGCCTTCGGGCTGATCGGCTTCTGGCGCGGCTGGAGACGCGAAGTTATTTCACTGGCATTCGCCCTGACAGGCGTGCTTTTTCTGTTGCTCAAGGGCGGCGACGGCCTGGCGCAGATTGTTTTTGTGAAAATGCCACTTATCATCCATGACTTTTTCGGCTCTGGTGCTGCGCCGTCCACTTCCCCGCCTTCGCCCACGGCTGTGCTGGTTGTTACCCTGATTGCTTTTGTTGTGATCGTCGTTGCCGGTTATCTTATCGGTAACAGAGCCTTCCCTGCCAAAAATCTCACCCCGCCTGAGCGTTTGCTCGGCGTACTTCCAGGACTGGTGACGGGATACTTCATCATCACCTATATCTCTAACACGTTCGCCAATTCGTCCCTGATTACAGTGGGTTTCGGCACTCCCACGCAGAACCTGCTGACGAGTTATGTTCCACTGCTCTTTGTGGTAGCTATCGTGGTAGTGGTCGCCGGACTGATCGCGGCGCGCGCGAAGAAGCCAGGGGGCGGCGGCGCAGCTAAGAAGTGATTGTATCTTAACCGTTACTTACTACTGGCAGAGGTACGAACGTGAACAGCAGAAAGCAAGCGCAAGCCCAGGCAAAGGCCAACGAGTGGAAACCGGAGCGCGTCCATACCATGTTCAGGCGCTTCAAGCGCGGACCTGATAAGAAAAAACAATTCGTCGGGCAGCAGGAGGGTGAGGTAATACGACGCATTGTGCGCGAACATCCGATTTTCTATATCCAGTCGGGTCTGCCTCTGCTGCTGGCGGTGATTTTCCTGGGCCTGGTCGTCTGGCTGCAGACGACGGGTATAATACCCGGATCGGTTTTCGCCATTCTGTATCCGGTCGCTGTCCTTGCCATCATCGGAGCGGCTCTGTATTGCGCCTATCGCATTTTCGAACTGTGGTGGGTGAATATTGACATCGTCACTAATAAACGTATCCTGACCTGGCATGGCCTTTTAAATAATCCCACGCGCAATGAAACTGGACTCGATAAAGTGCAGCAGGTAGCCGTGGAACAGGATTCACCCTGGCGTATCATGCTCAACTATGGCACTGTGCGTGTCTACCTGGCGGGCGGCAAATCCCTCTACTTGAAAAATGTGCGCGACCCCAAAGGCGTGCGCGACGATATTCAGGGCATCACTCAGAGCTATAAAAGCGCGAAGCCTGCTGCCGCGCCTCTGCCTGAACTGTCAAATCCCACAGCGCAGGAGGCGCTCGATAAGTTAGCGAAGCCTGATAAACTGCCGTCGCTGCCGGATGCCGACGCCCGCTATGCGCATCACCATTCACCTGCCAAATTGCGCGGTCCGTTACGCCGCTTCGGTGGCCCGCTGCGTGTCGAATGCGATGTGCATTATGAAGCGGACGAATCGACGGTGATGTATGTCCAGCGTTCCCGCTGGGTGCTGGCGGTAAGACTTATCCTACCCATACTGCTCTTGCTGGCGACGCTGGTTGGCGCGCTGATCGCCAGAGTCTACTTTGGCTTATTCGCAATCGCCTTTGTCATTCTTCTGGTAGTTGTGGGTCTGGTGATTATCGGCTATATCGATGACGTGTTTATTTTGACCAATAAACGTATTATCGACATAAATCGCAAGCTAATCATCCTGTCCGAGGAACACGCTACCACGACCTACGATAAAATCTCTAAGATCGAGGTGAAAAGCCCGAATGTTGTTCTGCTTGCTCTGAGCATCGGCAATTTGTATATCGAGACGCAGGGCAATAACCCCAATATTCATATGCGCCACATCTCGCATCCCTTTTTCATCCAGGACAAGATTTCCGAAATTCAGAGCTTTAAGTCGAAGTACGAGAAGGCCAAGAACGCCAATGATGAGAAGGACAGGCTGAAAAAGTGGTTTAGCATCATGTTATCCACGATTGAAACGAAGGTCTCCAGCCGGGGCGTACCAAACTTGCAGTCTCTTGATCTGTGGGAAGCCGTCAGTCGAGCCAGCGAGTTTGGTATGCGCGTGGTGCCGATTGGAGAGTCTTCCAGCTATCCCAACGTAGCATCGGGCAAGATAGTGATGCAAATACCCCCGCCCGGCACCGTTGTCGATACGGTTGTGAATACCGACGAGAAGCCCCAGATACAGGTGATTCTCAGCAAACGAGTATAGTCTCCTGCCAGGAGAAGAAGGCAACCGGGCTTTTCGCAAGCCGCTCGTGTAGGAGGCATGGCGACCCTTGCGGTCGCCATGTCCCAACGCGGTCGCCATGTCCATCCGCGCTCTTGCCTTATTCTTTTATCTTAATCCATTGCGTGCCAGCAGCGCGACACACTCGATGTGGTAGGTCTGCGGGAACATATCAATGGGCTGCGCGTATACCAGCCGATAGCGATTGTTGAGACAGAGCGAGGCAATGTCACGCGCCAGCGTGCTGGGGTCGCAGGAGACGTACACGATAGAGCGCGGCGCGAGCGATTGCAGCGCCTGAATCGCTTTGGGATGGCAACCGGCGCGCGGCGGATCAACCAGCGCCACGTCAACACGTTCGCGCCGGTAGTACAGTTGGCCCAGCAGCCGCTCTAAGGTGCCTTCCAGCGCCGTAATGTTGGTCTGGTTGTTCAACGTAGCATTGGCGCGCGCATCCATCACTGCGCTAGGCTGCGACTCGATAGCCACAACTCGCGCCGCCCGTTGCGCCAGGAAAGCTGAGAACAGGCCCACGCCGCTATAGCCGTCCAGCGCCACTTCGGAGCGCATCGGCTCCAGCATAGAGATAGCGCGTTCAACCAACACAGGCGTCTGCGCCATGTTCACCTGAAAGAACGAGTCTGAAGAGGTGCGGAAACGCTTATTCAGCACGGCATCCGTTAAGTATTCTTGCCCGGCCACAACGCGCCCGTAGCGCCCGCCCACTCGTTCGATAATCACGCCCACAATGCCCGGCGCGCTGGTCATCAACTCCTGCGCCAGCTCCTGCGGCGACTCGATATCCGAACCAGGTCGCGCATGGATGCTGAGCAGGGTGGGTACAGCCTTTACCGGTGTGGCGCTCCCGCTCGCGGCCACCGCGCCAATCGCGCCGCGAATGGTGAAGCCCTGAATCATCTGAGCCAGCGAATCACCAAAGCTTTCGAGCAAACGCGCTCGTATCTGCTGGTACACCGTATCCAGCGCGGGATGTAAAAGTGGGCATGTTTCCAGGTCCTGTACCTCATGGCTCTCGGTCAGCTTGAAACCAATTTCATTGGACGGCCCGACGGAGAATAAGGCCAGGTTGCGATAATGCCAGGGAGAAATACCGGTCGGCATACCGATGGTGGGATGCACGAGGGCGTCCGGTTGTTTGCCGATGCGCACCAACAACTGGCGCACGATATGCGCTTTCCAGGTCAATTGCGCTGGATAGGCGATATGTTGCCACTGGCAACCACTATCGGTTAGCAATGGGAACTCAGGGTCAACACGTTCTGGCGCGGAACGCAAGATTTCGAGCAGTTCCGCGCGCGCGTGTCCCCGCCGTTCCTCCACGACCTCCACGCGCACTCGTTCGCCGGGGATACCTCCGGGTACAAACAAGACGCGCCCTTCGTAGCGACCTACCGCGTCTCCCCCGTAGGCCAGGTCTGTTAATTCAACGTCTATGCTCATATTCACCTCAACGGCCACCTGATAGTTAGTTTAGCAGGCATGTCCGTCACATCTTTCCAACGTAGTATGATCATTGCTGTTCGACCAGACTTACCCGCTAACGGGTAAACCCTCTTTAGTATAGTCGCCAGAACTGCTCGTTTTCACAATCGCAATGAAATTCGCAACGGCTGTTTAGGCTGGCTGTAGAGCCGCGTTCCGAAGCGACTGAGTAATACTGCTCCTAATCCTACGATGCCTGTTCCAAGAAACACGATCCAGCCGATAAACGGGAGTGAAATGAATACGGCCAGCATAATCACTCCTACTGTTACCTGGAGATAGCGTGTATGTGGACGCGCCGTGAATACGCGAATAACTTGTTCTCCAAGTATCCAGCAAATGGCGGCGGTGCCTAAAGTCCAGGCGATCAGTAATACGAGTAGAACGATCAACGCCAGTGGAATGGAAATAATCAACGCAATAAGGACAAGCAGTACTGCCGGTGTTAAGAATGCGCTCAGCAACCCGATCAGCAGGCTGCGGCGCATGTGAT
>DASTKD010000066.1:0-5094 GCA_035716135.1 Ktedonobacteraceae bacterium | reverse complement strand
GCGGCAGCAGTACGACGGGAGGCGGGAGTTCAACGCCAACCTCAAATGCGTTGCCCTGTAACGCCCAGGCCAACGGTGGGCCGACTCCTACACCGTATCCCACGACGGCCAGCCTGACCGCGCCTAACGACTTGATTACGGCGGGCACGCTGACGGTCGGGAGCGATACAACCTATCCGCCGCAGGAATTCATTGATACGGCGACCGGCAACCCCGAGGGCTTCGACGTCGATCTGATTACGGCCATGGCCCAGAAGCTGGGGTTAAAAGCCAAAGTTGTTACAGCGAATTTCAATACTATCCTTGACGACCTGAGCGCGAAGCGTTACGATGTCGTTATCTCTGCCATCACCATCAACTCTGATCGCCTGGTCAAGGCCGATTTTGTGCCATACTTCCTGGCCGGCGAGTCGCTAATTGTGCCAAAGGGCAATCCCAATAAAATTGCCTGCGTGCATAACCTGTGTGGCATGAAGGCCGGCGTGCAGAGCGGCACGGTAGAGTTAGACGACTTGAACGCGGCCAGCAAAGATTGCACAAAGGCCGGCAAACCTGCCATCCAGCTTACCGTCCTGACAGACCAGACGGCTGTCATCCAGTTGCTGGTCAACAAGCGTGTAGACGCAACCTACCAGGACTCGCCTGTCTCGGACTACTATATCAAGCAGAATCCGGGTCAGTTCGAGGTTGGCGGGACGGTGGTCAATGCCGCCGCCGAGGGCATCGCGGTACGCAAAAATGACGCGTCTATGTTAGGCGCTATGCAGGCGGCCTTCACGGCTGTCAAGACCGATGGCACGTATGATAGCCTGTTTACCAAGTGGCAGTTGAACTCTGCCCAGAAAATCACCGGCTAATCTCGACACTGTCGATTTGCACAACGACCAGCTTCTGGTTTCTGGCTTCCTACGTATGGAGTTGGGAAGCCAGAAGCTTGTCTGAGGAGGCTATCCATGTTCAGGTGGGATATTTTTTTTCATTTCCTCTACCAGGACCCAAACCTTTTTTTTCTCAGGGCCGCGTGGACAACCCTGTGGATCTCCGTCGCTGCGCAGTCCATCGGCGTTTTGCTTGGCCTCTTCCTGGCGTTGATGCGCATGTCACGCTTTCGCTGGCTTACCTGGCCTGCTGGCGCGTATATCTGGTTTTTTCGCGGCAGCCCGCTGCTTGTCCAGGTACTCTTGCTCTGGAATGGCCTTCCGCGAGTCATCCAGAATCCCGCGTTTTTGCTGCCCGACTGGGCCTGCGTACTGGTCGCGTTTTCCCTGAATGAGGGCGCGTACATGGCAGAAATTACCCGCGCGGGCATATCCTCTGTTGATCCCGGTCAGTTGGAGGCTGCCAGATCGCTGGGTATGCGTTATTCGCTCGCCATGCGCCGCATCGTTCTGCCGCAGGCCGCGCGCGTGATTATCCCGCCGCTGGGCAACGAATTTAACAATATGCTCAAGACCACATCCATCGCCTCGGTGATCGGTCTCTTCGAGCTCACGCACGCGACCGATTTACTGGGCGCGCCCACGTTCACCGTCTTTGAATTGCTCATTCTGGCTACCCTCTACTATCTCGTCATAACCACGCTGTGGGGCTTTGTGCAAAACTGGATCGAGAAACGCCTGGACCCCAACCGCAATACAAAAGATCTGATTGAGAAAAAAGGGTGGACCGGACGAATGCTGGGCTTTGGCTCTCGCACCGGTGGCACTCTAGTAAGCGGACGTTAGGGAGGAACAATACGTTATGAGTATAACGCAAGTAAACGGAGGCAGGCCAGACGAGATGGTCCATGCCGAAAATATCATCAAGCGTTTTGGCGACCTGACCGTTCTGAATGGCGTTGATCTTTCGGTAAAACGCAAAGAGGTAGTGGTCATCATCGGGCCAAGCGGTTCCGGCAAGACGACCTTACTCCGCTGCATCAATCACCTCGAGAAGATCGACGGCGGGCGCATATTCGTCGATGGTCAGATGGTCGGGTACCGCGAGGTAAACGGTCGGGTGGTCGAGGATTCAGAAGGAGCCATTGCGCGTAAGCGTTCCCAGATCGGTTTCGTTTTTCAACGCTTTAACCTGTTTCCACATAAGACCGCGCTTGAAAACGTGATTGAGGCTCCCATCCATGTACTGCGCCAGTCCAGAGCAGAAGTGACCGAACGCGCTATGGGATTGCTTGGAAAAGTAGGGCTGATCGAGAAGGCCAACGTCTATCCGCACAAACTTTCAGGCGGCCAGCAACAACGTGTCGCTATCGCGCGCGCCCTCGCCATGAACCCGAAGTTGATGCTGTTCGACGAGGCCACGTCCGCGCTTGATCCCGAACTGGTCGGCGAGGTATTAAAAGTGATGCGCCAGCTTGCCGAAGAAGGCATGACGATGGTAGTGGTGACACACGAAATGGGCTTCGCGCGCGAAGCCGCCGACCATGTCATCTTTATGGACAAGGGGGTTATCGTGGAACAGGGACTACCTGAGCAGATCTTCGATCACACCGAAAACGAGCGCACACGCGGCTTTCTGGGAATGATCCTGTAGCGACTTATAGAGAGGGACGCCACATTATGCACATTGATGCTAGACCCGTCGATCTCAAGCTGACTGTACCGTTTCGCATTTCGCGTGGAGTGCAGCAGGTCGCCTCGAACGCCGTTGTGCAGATCAACCACAAAGAATACACGGGCTATGGCGAGGCCGCGCCCGACGAATACTATGGCGAAAATGTGGAGACGGTGCTGGCCTGTATCACTACTTTCGCGGGCAATCTTGGTGATGATCCTTTTGCGATAGAAGACATTTTGAACCACCTGGATCACCTCATTCGCCTCAATCCGGCGGCGAAGGCGGCGGTCGATATGGCTCTGTATGACCTGGCGGGCAAGATGCTGAATGTGCCAGTCTATAAGTTGCTGGGCTTAAACCCGGCGCATACGCCGCATACCTCCTTTACGCTGGGCATCGATACCCCGGCTAATATGGCGAAGAAAGCTCTGCTGGCGCGTGACTATCCCATTCTCAAGGTGAAGGTTGGCACGAAACATGACCTTGACAATCTGAAGGCTATCCGCGATGTCTCGTCAGCCACCATCCGTGTCGATGCCAATACCGCCTGGACGCCTAAAGAAGCCATCAAAATGATCAACGCCCTGGCTCCCTACAATATCGAATTTGTCGAGCAACCCGTTCACCCGCATGACCTCGATGGGCTGCGCCTGGTACGCGAAAACGTGCCTCTGCCCATCATTGCCGATGAAAGCTGCGTCACCGTCGATGACATTCCCAGGGTCGCCGGTTGCGTAGATGGTATCAACATCAAGCTTATGAAGTGCGGCGGCCTGCGTCATGCCCTGAAAATGATCCATGTCGCCCGCGCGCACCACCTGCGCATCATGATCGGCTGTATGATCGAAAGCTCGTTGGCGATCACCGCCGCCGCGCACCTGACGCCCCTGGTAGATTACGCCGACCTCGACGGACACTTGCTCATCGACAACGACCCCTACGAGGGCGTGACGGTGGTTAATGGCAAGCTGGTATTGCCAGAACGACCGGGTTTGGGAGTCCAGGCAAAGGTCTGATGTTCGCTTACGTGTAGGCTCGCGCCTCTGTTGCCTTGAATGTCGCGTAGATGCGCTTCCCCTCTTCCAGTTCCAGGCGCAGAGTCGAGGCTTCGGTGACTTCAGCCGTCAATGGAAGCGTGGTAGACTCCAGCAGGATACTAATACGCACGCGCCCATCGCGCAGGGGAACGGAGCCGCCGGAAGAGCTTTCCAGGCGCAACACCTGCATGATTTTTCCCTCGAAGACGTTGGAGGCCGAGCTTTCGGAAGGCGTGAGCGAGAGCGTTATACTATGCGGGTCAACCACGACGAATGCCTCATCTCCCTCACGCGGGGCATCGTCCGGCACGCCATCTTCCTCCAGAGCGGCCTTGATCTCAATGTCCTCCCGGCCATCGTTTTGTACGCGGATCATGCAGATGGTCGGCGTTTCGCACCGCACCAGGTGGCCGCGAAAGAAGTTGGTGCCGACGAGTTCAGCCACATACGATGAGCGCGGGTGTTCGAGAAGGTCGCGTTGCTGACCCTGTTGGAGTACGCTGCCACCTTCGAGGACGAGGATTTGATGCCCGAAGAGCAGCGCTTCCAGGTACTGGTGCGTCACCATGACCGTTGTTATGCCCAACTGCGAGAGGATGTGCCGCAATTCCTGTCGCACCTCGCGCCGCGTTTGCACGTCAAGCGCCGCTAATGGCTCGTCGAGCAGCAGCAATTGTGGCCGCAACGCCAGGGCGCGCGCGATAGCAACTCGCTGCTGCTGACCGCCTGAAAGTTGCGCGGGACGGCGATCATCCAGCCCGACGAGATGCGCCTGTTCCAGCGCTTCGCCAACGCGCCGCGCAATCTCGCGCCGCGCCATGCGTTGGGCGCGCAAACCAAAGGCCACATTCTCGAAGACCGTCATATGCGGAAAGAGGACGTAATCTTGAAAAACATAGCCAACGGGTCGCTCCTGTGGCGGAATGCTTATGCGCCTCTCGCTATCAAAATACACCACATCATTCAGCGCAATATGTCCCTGATCGGGATACAAAAGCCCCGCGAGCAGTCGCAACACAGTCGTTTTGCCCGCGCCGCTCTCGCCGAGCAACACAGTCGTCTTGCCAGCCTCTCCCACAAGGTTCATTGTGAGATGGAATGCGCCAAGTTGGGTATCGAAGTGCGCCTTGAGCATGGTTCTCATTTCTGGCATGGATGGCCTCGTAAAGACAGAGAGACACCCATGTATCTCTGTGTAACCATATCCTACGCTTTCTGCCGTTTTTTGGCAACTAGCCTACCAAACCCCGCCCCGGACGCCTTTCACGGGTAGGTTTTTTGAAACGCGCTCGTCTGGCCTGTCATCCTGAGCGTAGCGAAGGATCTCAGTCCCCGGCGAGAGATCCTTCGCTACGCTCAGGATGACAGCTTGCTGATCCCTTTCTTAAAAAACCTACTCGTGAAAGACGCCCCTGGCGGGCGTCCGGGGTGGGGCGGGCATCTGTCCCTGACACATTTAGCGGGCAGGAAGGCGACCGCAAGGGTCGCCTCTACTATGAAC
>DASTKD010000065.1:0-12508 GCA_035716135.1 Ktedonobacteraceae bacterium | reverse complement strand
CCATACGGCTTAACGTGAGTTCAACAGGGCCTTGAGAAAACGTACCAGAATACGCGCCACAACTCCGTACAGGAGAATGGCGATTAATGCTGCCAGGTAATTTAGCAAATCTCCCCCAATTTGTGCTGGAAGATTTAAATGCTCCAAAAGCAGATGCAACGGCCACGCAAATAACGCGCCACCGGCATACACCAGTTCAACCGCGATATTCGTGTTGGGAACCCCGAAAAGGAGCAGCACGACGCGCGCCAGTAAAATGAGTTGCGCCACCACGAACAACACCCCCACAAATGTTGGAATCGAACTGTTACGCGAGTGCGAGCGAAGAGGCCGCGCCCTTTCGCCAGAAGACGACGCGCCACCGGGCGGGCGTCCTTTACTATTGATAACGGGCGCTGGCGGCAAAACCGGGTAGACGCCCGCAGCTTCTGGCGGGTATGCATACGGCCCGGCAGGCTGCCCATTTTGCGGAAAGGGTATCTCTGGTGGCAAGGGCGCGGGAACGGTCTGAAAGTTATAGCCCCCCATTCCGTTGCCATGAGTGGCATCTACAGGAAAGGTAGGAACAGAGTGCGGCGATAAGATGATGGCTGACATAGGTTCGGTCGGTGAATTATGTTCGTCGAAATCTTCAGATTGAGGTTCGGATACTTTGCGCATGAGACGGTACTCCGCAATTTACTGTGTATCAACATGTATCTATACTATTATGACGCGCTACCTGCTCGCTCGTCAAAAGCTGGGTAGCGTCTAAGTAAATCATCGACGGTTTCGCGCCGTTCCATAAGTTGCGCGCCATCTTCATCCACCAGTATGACGGCGGGACGCGGCACAAAGTTGTAGTTGCTGCTCATCGGCAGCGAGTACGCGCCCGCGACGAGCAACGCCAACAGCTCGCCGTCACGCATTCGCGGCAGCCTGATCTGCTCGATCAATATATCGCCGGATTCGCAATAGCGACCCGCCACGCACACCGTTTCTTCCGGCGGAGCAAAGGCTCGCTCGACGGCTAGCGCGCTATACTGCGCCCCGTACAGCGCGGGGCGAATGTTATCTCCCATGCCGCCATCCACAAACAGGAAGGTGATGCCACCTGCCGTCTGCTTGCGCGCCCCGATACGATAGACGGCCACGCCAGCCCGCGCAATAATCGAGCGGCCCGGCTCAATCACCAACGTTGGAGCGGCCAGCCCAGAATCGTGCGTGCGCAGTTGTCGCTCCATACTGGCCTGCAACGCCCGCGCCAACACATCTACGCCTGGTGCATCAACAGCCCAGCCGCCGCCGGGGCTGATCTCTTGCGGCCACCAGCCCACCTCCTCATATATCTCAAAAGCAAGCGCGAAGAGGCGTTCGATGCATTCTTCATAGGGGCGCGTCTCGCGCAGCATGGTACCATTATGAGCATGAAGTCCTACGAGTCGCAATCGGCCTTCGGTCAGAATGCACTTGATAGCGGCTTTCGCCTCGCCATTGCCGAGCGCAAAACCAAACTTTGAGGCCGCGTGGCCGGTTTGCAGATAGCGATGCGTATCGGTCTGCACATCTGGCGCGACGCGCAGCAGCACAGCCGATTGCTGACCCGCAGCGCGAGCAAGGCTCGTCAGTTGCTCCAGTTCGCTCCAATTATCCAGCACGATATGCCCCGCGCCAACTTGCAGAGCCAATCGCAGTTCCTCCAACGACTTATTATTGCCATGAAATGCAATGCGCTCCACCGGAAAATTCGCCAGCAGCGCTACCTGCAACTCGCCGCCTGATACCACGTCCAAACCCATGTCCTGTTCCGCCATCATCCGCGCAATGAGAGGCGAGAGATAGGCTTTCGATGCGTAAAGAAAACGTACCGGCGACGCCGTATAATGCCGCGCAAAGGTTTGTTGATAGCGCTGGCAAGCATTCACAATAGTGGCGCGATCAAACACATATAGAGGCGTTCCATATTTCTCTGCCAGTTCGGGCACTGAGTGTCTGGCTATATGAAGTATCCCCTGTGCTGAAAAGGTTGCGCTATCAGGCAAAAGATGCGCGAGTGGGTGCGAATTCATGCCTGGCCTTTCTTTCATATTAATCTCTGCTGATACATAATAGGACAAAATGACCCGTTTCACAATGATAGATTTCACAAACGCCATAAATCTGGGCATCGCCCATAAGTCTGCCAGAGATCCTTCGCTGCGCTCAGGATGACAACTGGGGCTGCAATAGCCACAAAATTCTACCCTCTTGTTGGCACGCTATGTTAAAATAGGACAATATTCGTAATGTACGTTGAAGAGGAGTACTTATCTTATATGACCCAGACCGATGATCGTCTTGAGGAGCAGCAGGTGATCCCTGCTGATAAAACGCCGCGTTTGCGCTTTGCGCCCAGCCCCACAGGTTTTCAGCATATCGGCGGTTTCCGCACCGCGCTGTTTAGCTGGCTATACGCGCGGCATACCGGCGGCGCGTTCGTGGTGCGCGTCGAAGATACCGATACCGCCCGCACGATAGAGGGAGCGGTTGAATTTCTGCTCGACGGCTTCAAATGGCTTGGCATGGATTACGACGAAGGGCCGCTGGTTGGCGGGCCTTTCGGACCATATTACCAGACGCAACGCCGCGCGCTCTACCAGCAGTATGCTCACCAGTTGATCGAGTCTGGACATGCCTATCGCTGTTATTGCACGCCGGAGCGACTAGACCAGATGCGCAAAGAGCAGATAGCGCAAAAGTTGCCGCCGCGCTACGACCATCGCTGCCGCTTCCTGAGCGCAGAGGAACGCGCCGCCAATGATGCCGTCGGCATCTCCTGGACGGTGCGCTTTGCCATGCCGCTCGATGGCGACACGGTTGTGCATGACGAGCTACACGGTGACATCGTCTTCAAGAATGCCGACATCGACGATAGAATTATCCTCAAGTCGGATGGCCTGCCAACCTATCACCTGGCGCATATCGTTGACGATCACCTGATGGAGATTACCCACCTGTTGCGCGCCGAGGAGTGGATTTCCAGCGCGCCGACTCACATCCAGATATGGAGGGCGCTCGGCTGGCGGCCTCCTTTAATCTATCATGTGCCGGACGTGCTGGGCAAAGATAAGAAGAAGCTCAGTAAGCGACATAACGCGCCCTCGTGGAAAACCTTTCAGCAGCAGGGCTTCTTGCCCGAAGCCGTCTTTAACTACCTGGCCTTAATCGGCTGGTCGTTTGACGATAAAACCGAGATTTTCACGCGCGAAGAGTTAATTCACGCCTTCTCGCTTGAGCGCATTGGCGTATCCGGTGGCATCTATGATGCCGAAAAGCTGGCCTGGATGAATGGCATCTACATTCGCAAACTCACGCTTGAGGAGTTCACGCATCGCACGCTGCCTTATATGGAGCGGCCAGCAGCCGAGGGCGGCCTGCCAGATAGCATCGCGCGCCCGCTCGACTTCGACTATACCTCGCGCGTACTCGACCTGGAACAGGAACGCTTGCGCACACTGGGCGAAGCAGCTCCGGCGGTCTCGTTCTTTTATATGGACGAGGAGTACGATACCACTCTGCTGATCCAGAAAGGTATGGACGCTGAAAAGACGCGCGCCGCTTTATTGCGAGTACGTGACGTGCTGGCAAGCCTCGAAACGTGGGATCACGAAGTCATGGAGCCACCTGTCCGCGCGCTGATACCTGAGCTTGGTCTGAAGGCGGGGCAGTTACTCGGCTCTATCCGCGCCGCTGTCAGTGGTCGCCCGCATACGCCGCCGCTTTTCACGATGATGGAAACGCTTGGGCGCGAGCGTGTCATGCAGCGCATCGATCAGGCCATCGCGCGCCTGGTGTAATGTTGCCGGGGCGCGGGTTCTACCACGCCCTGACGAAGAATAATGCGAAAGAAAATCTATGTCGCAAAGTGATTATATTCTGAGAATTGCTGAGCAAATGGGTCGCGCGCTGGCTCAAGTTCTCTATAAGCAAGAGCGTCGAGACTATGAGGGCGCGTTCATTTTTATTGATGAGCAGTATAAGCAAATGCTGGGCATGGGCGCAGGCTTCATTCACTCCGCTCCTGAAGAGACGCTGCTTGCTATGCTCACTTCAGTGGGCGAACTGGATACCGAGAAATGCTGGCTGCTTGCTACACTGCTAAAAGCCGAGGGCGAAATTCACCAGTTGCAGGAGAACGAAAACGACAGTTATTATTGTTTCTTGAAAGCCATAAACCTCTATCTTGAGGTGCTTTCAACAGACACCTCCTATGACCATATCGACCAGATTGCTGAAATCGAAGGACTTACCTATAAGCTGGCGGACTATGATCTGCCTCAGCGCACGCAAGAGATGCTGTTCCGCTACTTTGAACGAACAGGCCGCTTCTCGCAGGCCGAAGACACGCTCGATGAAATGCTCGAAGCAAACCCCGGCGATCACGGCATCGTAGTAAAAGGCATCGCCTTTTATCATCGCCTACAGATGAAAAGCGATGCTGTGCTGAGGGGTGGAAATCTGAGCAAGGATGAAGTAGAAGAGGGATTGTCCAGGTTGACTGGCAAAGCATAAATGGAAAGAAAGTCTGCATTTATGAATCTATCGAAATATAGGCATAAGCTCTTTTTACTCTGCTGCCTCGCTCTTGTTTCAACCATACTATTAGCTGCCTGCGGTGATCTCACCTTGTCTGCAACGTCTGGCACGCCCACAGTGAACTCACCCAACGCTGCCACCGCGACAGCCGCTGTTGAGGCGCTTATCAAAGAAATGACTTTCGTTGGAACTCCCACAGCGAAGATAGTTGCTGGCACGACTTTTGAAGTGGATGGGAAGATCAAGAATGGAGATAGCAAGCAGCACGATATTTTTGTTGAAGCATCATTGCTTGATGCTTCTGGGAAGGTTATCGTGACAACTGCTCCCCTCAATGTGGACGATATAGCTGGCGGGGAAACGGTACCCTATTCTATTCAGGGAACGACTCCTCAACCGACATGGGCAAGTGTTAAGGTAACGGTTGTCAAAGTCACTGAAAACGTGAATGGGACAGGCACAGATTAGCAGTTTCGGAATGTTTTTCTGCCGGGGAGAGGTAAACGAGTGTCGTCGATAAAAGCGGCGCAGGTGGCGCGTTCGACGGTCAGGGATACATGGCGCTGGCTCTGGCCCGATGTGCTGATGCGCATTATCCCACTTGGCGCGATCCCATTTCTGTATATTGTGGTGTTTCACCAGCCGCTTTCCTTCCTGGGATTGACGTTGCACAACTGGCCGCTACAACTCGCGCTCGGTTTCGGCATCGGGCTGGCGATGACAGCTTTTGCCATCGGCTACCGCGTCACCATCGTCGGTCCCTGGTTTCGCTGGCCGACACCAGCCGATCACGCGCTGCAAAGCTTCTACTATCTGATTATCAACGGGCCGGTCGAAGAACTCTTTTTTCGCGGCTTCCTGCTGGCGGCGGTCACGCAGTGGACGGGCTGGATTGGCTGGGGCTGGCTGGTCAGCACCGCCGCTTACACGCTCTATCACCGCCTGGGAAAGTGGAACTGGCGCAGTGTGGGCGGCGTGGGTCTGGCCGGGCTAATCTTCAGCTTCCTCTACATTCTCCAACCCGACCCACGCTCATTACTGGCGGTGGTGATTGTGCATGGCTTCACTACCTGGGGCTTTCTCAGCCTGGGCGACGAATTTATGTACCGTCGTTGGAAACGCAGGCAACGAGTAGAATCGTAATTTTCGCTTTGCCTGTCATTCTTCGCTGCGCTCAGAATCTGCGTTGGCCCAACAAGAGATCCTTCGCTACGCTCAGGATGACACTTTCCACCTCGCAAAAAGCCTATCCCGTTTGTCCGGTTGCCAGCCCATAGAACAGCAACACGGCAGCTGTGAACATCACCAGAGCGGCGACCACCAGGCCAATATTGGTTATCAGGCTGAAACACTCGTTGTGCATAATTTTACGATTGTTGCCGATTATAATCAGGTAGACGATGAGGATGGGCGAGAGTACGCCTGAGAGGACGTTCGCCCAGAAAATCAGCCTGATAGGGTCAAAATGGAGAAGCGCAATAACCAGGCTGATAAGCAGCGCGGCGGTGAGTATCAGATAGAAACCCTCGTTTTGCCAGGGTTTTTTCGCCAGGCCGGACGGCCAGCCGATGGTTCCCGCTACCGCGTAGGATGTACTGGCAAGCAACACAGGAATGGCAACCAGCCCGGCTCCGATAAACCCGATGGCGAAGAGATATTTGGCGAATGGGCCGAGCAGTGGCTCTAATGAGCGCGCCACGTCAGCCGCCGTCGTGATGCCTTGATGATGCGCGAACAAGGTAGCCGCCGTACAGACGATAATAAAGTACGAAATCAGGTTGCCGCTTACTACCCCGATGGCTATATCCAGGGCCGCGCTATGTACCTTTTGCCGCGTTGTGCCGCTGCGTTTCTCCTCTTTCTCACCCTGCACCTGCCAGAACATGGTATAGGGCGAAATCGTGGCTCCCAGCAACGCTACAGCGCTGCTAATGCTGGCAAATCCGAAATTCACATGAGGCACAAAAGTGTTAAAGAGTACCGCTCCCCAGTTGGCGTGTGAGAAAATCGCCGTGATGAAATAGGTTACGAAAGCCAGGCTCATCACGATGAAGATCTTTTTGATCGACTCGAAGCTGCGGTACACCGTGAGATACCAGAGAATGACGGCCACAGGAACGACGAACCACACCCAGGATACTCCCGTAATCAGCTCGATACCACTTCCTATAGCGACCAGATCTGCCGCGATCAAGGCAAGATTGGCGACGATGAGAATAAGCGAGGCGGGGATAGCGATCTTGCGACTATAGTGTTCGCGCAGTATCTCGGCTAACCCTTTCTGTGTGATACGTCCCAGTTTCGCACAGGCGAACTGCACAGATTGATAGAGGGGCGTCGAAAGCAAGAGCAGCCACAGATGCCCATACCCATTTGTCGCTCCATCCACCGAATAGGCACCCACTGCCGAGGCATCGTTGCCCGCCATCCCTCCCAAAAATCCGGGACCCAGCACATGAAAGAGGAAATGTGTACCTTTGCCGCGCGAAGTCGTCTTTCCATCACCTGCTTCGCTTGCCTGAGAAGAACTTTCTTGCGGGGAGGGCTGCGTTTTATTCGCCACCAGTCGGGCATGTTTGCGTTTTACCCGTCTGGCGCTATTGCTGATTTCTAACCTGTGCAAGCTCTCAGCAGTTGGTACGTCTCGCTCAACCTTTTCGAGCAGTCCTTTCTGCTCTTCAGAGAATAGCGCCTCCTCGCCAACGGCAGTTAATGATGCGGCTTCCTCTTTACTGACATCAACAATGACTTTCCCGGAACTGTTTTCATCCTGATTATCAGCATCGACGGATTGAACGCGATCGGCTGGAATATCCAGCGTTTTCTTGAAGATCACCCCTTTTTGTACCGTCAGTTCCTCAACCTCGCCAGCCTTATTGCGGGTTACAGCGCTTACTTTGGGCTTACTAACGTCCTCTTCGCCCAGGTCTCCTTTAGTAGCCTCCACATCCATACCGCATTTAATATTTTCCTCGTCAGCCTTTTTTCGTTTTCCGGGCATTACCTGTCTCCCCGGCCTCTTGCGCTCATTTCGTGATCCGGGAGGAAACAAAAAGAAATGAGAAACTCGGCAAACATGCTTTCCAATAGCTCTTATACTACTGTTAGACAGAACAATAGCTATGTATAATAGCACGTTCAACTGTTGAGAGAAGTGTCAGCAGCATGGCAAGAAGAGAATTGCAGGCGTCTCACACATCCACTTCGACGCCCAATCCAAGCTCGCGCGCGCGAGCATAGACGCGCAGAGCTACGGCCACATCCTGTATCGCATTGCCAACCGATTTGAAGACGGTGATCTCCTCCGGTGATTGACGGGCGGGATGTAGGCCCCGCGCAATCTCGCCCAGTTCGCTCCATGTCGCGGAGCCTGAGATGCGCCCGGCGGCTAACGCCTGCAACAAATCGCCAGCTTCGGCCATCGCGGACTCGCGCTGGTCAACTACGATACGCGCGTGAGCCAGCGTTTCCGCGTCGATCTCGCACATGCCGGGGGTGAATGCGCCTACCGCGTTGATATGCGCGCCGGGCGCAATATCGCTCCATGCGAAAAGCGGAGCCATAGCGGTCGTCGCGCAGCCTACCAATGACGCACCCGCGAGAGCTTCGGGGGCAGATTCAGGGGAGAAATGCAGTAGCGGCGGGCAGTCATCACCCAGCATTTGCTGGACCATCTCTACCAGCGCGTGATAATGCGCCGTGTCTCGATTTACGACGCGCGCTTCGCGCAGCGGGCGCGCGGTATGCACGGCCACAATCTGCATGGGAGCCTGCGCACCCGCGCCGAAAACGGTCAGTATATCGGCATCCTGGCGCGCAAGTAGCTCGGTTGCCAGGCCAGAAGCCGCGCCTGTACGCATGGCGGTCAGCCAGCCGCCCTCCATAATCGCCAGCGCGCGCCCCGTCGTGTCGTCCAGCAGCAGCACCGTCGCATAGATACGGGACAGTCCGCGCTGCGGATTGCGCGGCATGACTGTCACTACTTTCAAACCAAAGGCGTGTTCTTGCGACGTTTGTATAAGTGAAGGCATCACCAATGCCACGCCCTGTTCGGCAAGCGAAACGGCGGCTCGATGCGGAACCTGCGCGCGGCCATCGTTTAACGCACCAAATGCGACTTTCATAGCATCGATTGCATCGCGCATGGTCAGGCATTGTTGCGCATCGGCGCGGGAAAGAATGAGAGCCATGAAGAACTTTTCCTTTCGTTCAACGTCATACTAGTAGAAGATACATATGTTCAGGCGGCTTCGCCAGCTATCCTATTTTCGTTACCTTTGAAATGCCGGTTCGTCTGGCATTAAAGTATAATACATGAAAGGTTTCTGGCAAGCGTCTTGTTTCTGGCATTACTTCATTGTCACCCTGGAGGATCACTTCTTTGAAAATTGTTGTTACCGGTGGAGCTGGCTTTATTGGTTCTCACTTATGCGCCCGTTTGTTGGAAGAGGGGCATAGCGTCCTGTGTGTTGATAATCTGCTCACAGGTTCAGAACGCAACATCGAACCTTTACGCACTCATCCCAATTTTTCATTCTTAAAACACGATGTCACTCAACCCTTTACTTTTGAGGCGGACGCTATCTATCACATGGCTAGCCCTGCCAGCCCGGTCGGCTATATGGAACACCCCCTTGAAACAATTCTGGTCAATAGCCAGGGGACCCGTATGATGCTCGAACAGGCGCGCGAGCAACAGGCCATGTTCCTGTTCTCTTCAACTTCAGAGGCTTACGGCGATCCCCTGGTGCATCCACAGCGCGAGGACTACTGGGGCAATGTGAATCCCATTGGGCCACGCGCCTGCTACGACGAAAGCAAACGTCTGGGCGAGACGTTGACGATGGAATTTTATCGACAATTCCAGCTTAACGCGCGTATTGTACGCATTTTTAATACGTATGGCCCCAATAGCCAGGCCAACGACGGTCGTATGATCCCTAATTTCATCACCCAGGCCCTGCAAAATAAGCCTCTAACCATCTATGGCGATGGCAGCAAAACGCGCAGTATTTGTTATGTGAGCGATCTCGTTGAGGGGTTACTGCTTGCTATGTTCAAACCGTTCACAGCGGGTGAAGTTATCAATCTCGGCAACACCGACGAGCATACCGTGCTTGAATTCGCGGAGACGATCATTGAGTTATGCAATGCAACCTCTCCTATCATATATGAAGCGGGGCGCATCGATGACCCGGAGCGCCGCCGCCCTGACATCACCAAAGCGCAACGCATCCTGGGCTGGCAACTACAGGTAAGCAAAGAGGAGGGTCTGCGCCGCACCATTGAATGGTTCAGCAAGCAACTTCCTCATCTAACGACAGTTTCATAGAAGTTCGCGGGAACTTCCTGAGAGTGTGAATTATTCGTATGCAAATTCCCGAAGCGGGCAAGTTACCACAAACCCGCCGCGATTCATGGTTGCAATCGATATGGAATAGAGGACAAGGGATCATCACTACGCCAAATGTGGTGGGCGTGATCGCCTGCGCCGCGCTGCTCTTTTTGCTGCTCGTCCCACCTTTGCCCTGGAATATCCGCCTGTCCCTATATGGCGCGGCGCTGATCTGGACCATCTTGCGCCCGCGCACCGCCCTCTACCTGATGGCTTTCGCCGTTCCCTGGGGATCGCTCGACTACATTGATGTGAGCGCGTTGCGCCTCAATAGCGCGGACATACTGGTCATCTTTCTCGCGCTCGGCTGGCTGATTAACTGCGGGTTGGCCGCGCATACGAAGTTACGCGACCGCGAAGCCGCGCGTGCGCCGGTTTACTTGATAGTCGCTATGCTGGCTCTGGTAGCTACGATGTTGCTCTCAATGAAGGTGGCGATCAACGTCAAAGATAGCCTGAAAGAGATCAGCAAATGGCTGGAGGTGCTGGTCATCTTGCTGCTGGGCAGCCAGTACCTGCGCACGCGCCGTCAGGTATGGACTATCATTGTACTGGTGTGCATCGCCGGTGTGACGCAGGCGTTCTATGCCTATAGCCAGGCGTACCTCAGTCTTGGCCCCGCATCGTTTATTCGCAGCGACATCTTGCGTGTCTACGGCACATTTGGGCAACCCAACCCTTTCGCGGCCTACATCAACCTGCCGTTGAGCATCACCCTCGCGCTCACTTTGCTGGGGCGCGACTGGTTGACGCGCGTCCTGGCGGGAACCGCTACGGTAGCGCTGGCGCTGGCCGAATACCTGTCGCAATCGCGCGGGGCTGAAATCGCGCTCGCGGCGGCGCTCGTCTTTATCATACTGGCGGGGATGCCGGTCATACGTAAGCTGTGTCGCATCTTGATTATCCCGCTCCTGGCATTCATCGCGGCATTGCTGGCGGGTCTGGTGCCGCAGTCGCTCTTCAATCCCGCGCTGAAATTCCTGGGGCTAACGGGCATTTCGCTGGTTGAGCCAAATGACGCCGATTTCTCGACAGCCGAACGCCTGGCACACTGGATCGCCGGACTCCACATGTATTTCGACCATCCCATTCTCGGTGTCGGCATCGGCAACTACCCTGATGCCTATCCACCCTATCATATTACAAAGTTTATAGATCCCCTGGGACACGCCCACAATTACTATATCAACGTTGCTGCCGAAATGGGAACCATCGGCCTAATCGTCTACCTTTTCTTTCTGTTCGCCATCTTTTTCGCCGGAATGCGTATCTTGCAACGTATAAATAACAGGTACTGGCGCGCAAAAGCCTTACCTGTACAGGCTCAGCCACCCATTCAAGCGCCAACAGGTATACAGAATAAGCTTTCAATGCTCTATCGCCCTTTCAGCCTGGTTCGTCATTACAGGCAACAATGGGCGGTTGAAGCCGCCGGAATGCTCACCAATGACCGCGCGCTGGCAATCGGTCTGATCGCCGCGCTGATTACCGTAAGCGTCCATAACTTTGTCGACGATGTGTATGTACACAGTTTGACTAATCTCATTGCGTTACTACTCATCGCGCTTATCCGTTTAGAGAGAGTAACGCCCGATGTATAAAAGTAAGAGGCACTCGGAGGATAAATTGATAACCCCTGATACCAGTTCGAGTAGCGCGTCCACCGACAACACGCTCATAGAAGACAATCTGCCTGCCGAAGGCATAGAGGAAAAGAAGGCGAAATTATTAGAGCAGGAGACCAACCAGGAGCCTGAGATCACCCGCGAACAGCTCTCCATTGGGAAACGCCTGCTCAACTGGCGCACCATTATTCCCCTGATCATTGTAGTTGTGGCGCTGGTTTATTTCGCCAAACAAGAGCATATCAATCTACAACAAACCTGGGCTGCTATCCGGCACGCGAACGCTGGATTCTTGTTCGCTTCTTTTTGTATTTATTACCTTTCATTCCCTATTCGTACTCTACGCTGGCAATTCTTGCTCCAGAACGTGGGCTATACGAAAGCGAATGGCGTGCATCTCCCTGGATTTCCCAAACTGCTGGAAATTCTCTATATCTCATGGTTCGCTAACGTCATTGTTCCCGCCAAGCTGGGCGACCTCTATCGCGCCTATCTGTTGCGCACAGAAACGGGGCTTCCGGCTTCTCGCACGTTCGGCACTGTACTGGCGGAACGTTTGCTTGACCTGTTCGTGCTCTTAATGCTGTTCATCCCGGCTGTCATTATCAGCCTGCACGAAAATCTGCCGAGCCAGTTACGAGCAGGTCTGATTGTGACCCTGGCGCTGGTGGTGGTTGGCGCTGCCGTTCTCTTCGTTCTGCGCACCTTTCCTGCGCAGATTGAGCGCCTGGTTCCCGCCCGGTTTCGCGCGCACTACAACCACTTCCAGGAAGGTACACTCGGCTCATTCCGCCGCGTTCCCCGCCTGGGCGCACTAACCGTAGGGGTCTGGGCCTGCGAATCGTTACGTTTCTTCTTCGTAGCCCTGGCCTTTGGGCTGCTCACTGGCAGCATGTTACATATCGTAGCCGCCTCGCTATTCATCGCGCTCGGC
>DASTKD010000064.1:0-2489 GCA_035716135.1 Ktedonobacteraceae bacterium | reverse complement strand
GCTTCTTACAATCATCGTACCCGCGCCCTGGTCGGTAAACAGTTCGCGTAAGAGGACGTGGGGTTCGCCGCCATCGACGATATGCACGCGCGAGACGGTGGCGAGAGCGTCGAGGCAGGCGGTGACTTTGGGGATCATGCCGCCGTTGATTACGCCGTCCGCTATCAATTGTTTGGCCTCGGCCCCGGTTAGTTCGGAGATGAGCGAGCCATCCTGGCGACAGATGCCTACGACGTTGCTCAGGAAGATCAGTTTTTCGGCGTTGAGCGCGCTCGCCAGTTGCGCTGCTACCAGGTCGGCGTTGATGTTCAGGCAGGTGCCGTCTGGTCCCTGACCGAGCGGCGCGATGACCGGAATATAGCCCTGCTCTAATAACGTTTGTGGCAACGTGGGATCGACCGTTTCGATTTCGCCGACGAAGCCCAGGCGTTCGCTGATGAATTTTGCCTGTACCATGCTGCCGTCGGTTCCGCTCAGGCCGATGGCTTTACCGCCCATTTCGGTTGCCATCAAGACTAGCCCCTGATTGACCTGGCCGAGCAGCACCATGCGCACGACATCGAGCGTGCGGGCGTCGGTGACGCGCAGGCCGTTCTCGAATTGCGCCGGTATATTGAGCTTTTCCAGCCAGGTGTTGATGTATGGACCACCGCCATGCACCAGCACGGGATTGGCTCCCAGGCTGCGCAGCCAGATAATATCCTGCAAGACGCCGCGCTGGTGTTCCAGCGTGCTGCCGCCCAGCTTGATGACCAGCGTTTTGCCTTTCAGGTGGTTAATGTAGGGCAACGCCTCGCGCAGGACTTCCGCGATCAAGTGATGATTATTGATAATATCTCCGTCTGCATTGGTTAGAAATGAAATTACCATAATAGCCAGTTTTACTCCTTTTTGTTATGGATAGAGCGCCATCAATGGAAGCCCGGTCGTTTCTGGCAATCCAAAGATGAGGTTTGCGTTTTGCAGGGCCTGGCCCGCGGCACCTTTGACGAGATTATCCAGGCAAGCTATCACCAGGAGACGCCCGGTGCGCGTATCCACCATTGGATAGATGAGGCAGAGGTTACTGCCATAGGTCCATTTTGTGTGCGGCGGCGAATCGACTACCCGAATGAACGGTTCGCCGGCATAGAATTGTTCATAGAGGGCGCGCGCCTCTGCGGTTGTAGCAATGGCGTGTGGCGCGTCGCGTTTCAAATCGGCATAACAGGTTGCCAGGATGCCGCGCGTCATAGGCATTAAATGCGGTATGAAAGTGATGCGCAGCCCATTGTCAGGCGGGTTGCCTGCTTCACGAGCCGCCGCTTCAAGCTCCTGGGTGATTTCGGGTAAGTGGCGATGCCCCGTGACGCTATAGGCACTCACGTCTTCATTCATTTCTGTATAGTGAGTTCCCTGTGTTGGGGTGCGACCCGCGCCGCTTGCGCCCGATTTGGCATCGATGATAATGTCGTTGCCGGTGATGCCGCTTGCCAGCGCGGGTATGAGGGCCAGGATAGCGGCGGTGGCATAACAGCCGGGATTCGCCACCAGCGCGGCTCCTTTGATACGCGAACGGTAGCGTTCGCATAGGCCGTAGATGGCGCTTTCCAGCAGGGCGGGCGCGGGGTGCGTGTGCTTATACCACGTTTCGTATTGCGCGGCGTCGCGCAGGCGAAAATCAGCCGACAGGTCCACCACTTTTGTGCCGCGCCGCAAGAGTTTCACTGCTGATTCGGCGGCTGCCGCGTGTGGCAGGCAGACAAACGCCAGTTCGCTCTGTTCTGGCTCCTCTGTGATAACAAGCGAGGCAAACGCGCTGCCCTGCAATTGCGGAAAGACCTCGCCCAGAGTTTTCCCGGCGGCGCTGCGAGCCGTTACCGACGTTATGCTAAAGGTGGGATGTTGCGCGAGCAGGCGCAGCAATTCCAGGCCGGTGTAGCTGGTCACGTTGACGATAGATGTTGAAACCATCACCTCTTCCCTTCTGTGAAGTCTAAAAGTCCAGGTAGCCCAGAAGACCATAAAAAACTCTCGTCCCTGATCTCTGGAAGAAAGGGACGAGAGCGAAAATACGACTCCCGTGGTACCACCCTGTTTGTCTTTTTACCTGTCTCAGAAGAGAAGCCGCTACATTGGGGTCGCCTTCGCTACAACTCTGTAGCACGGGCGAAAAAGACCACTCGTTTCAAGTTCAGATGCTGCATGGGAACTCACCATCCCTCCTACTTGTCCGCGCGCGGGAAGCGCGCCGGGCTTTCTTGGGAGGGCCGCTCACGAGGCGGTTCCGGGGCGGCTCATCCCTCCGATCTTGCACCATCTATCGGATCGCTGCTGGCTGCTATCCCCGTACTCTTTCGGTCAACGCGGGTCAGACTCTATACTGTTGTTGATGTAAACAATAGCATCAGTTTCGTAAAAAGTCAACTCAACTGGCGATAATTCATAAACCCACACATCATGTAATGGTGAAAAGCAAGGCGACCGCAAGGGTCGCCTCTACTATGAAC
>DASTKD010000063.1:0-5832 GCA_035716135.1 Ktedonobacteraceae bacterium | reverse complement strand
CGCCCAGCTTTCCTCTATAATGCTGACCAGTTCTTTCGAAATATCCAGACACCAGCGATCTTGCCACCGGTCTTCAAACCATTTAGCAAGCTTCAAACAGGCATCGTGGTCAAGCACGTCCACATTCAACTCGCCCTGATGCGAAAGTCCAGAGAAGGTCAAGTTGCTGCTTCCCAGATAGCCGGTAATTGGATTGGTACGATCGGGACGAAAGAGCAAATATAACTTGGCATGTAGCAGGTGCCGCAAGTAGAGCTTGACCACAACCTTTCCCGCGCGAATCTGCGCCGCGAGACGCCTCAACCCCACTTCATCCGCGTTTGTCGGCACACCTGATGCCAGTTGGTCGCGGAAATCTTCGGCCAGCCGTTTTTTCAGGCGCAGCGCAGTCTGGTTATCAAGCCCGTTTTCTGTTTCGGTCATGCTCAATGCCGAGCGCAATTCTTCTTCGGGCAGTTTCTGCATACCAACCAGCAAGCGGCAGCGCTCGCCATCTACTCCTGACCACTGCTCTATATATGAATCGATTTGCTTCCAGCCGCGTAAGTTGAAATAGCCCACACAAAAATCTGCCCGTTTAGACACATCCAGTGTATCTTTCAGGGCAGGCAGCAGTTTTTGCTCTATATTGTCAAAGATACGAGGCATGAAGCTGACCTTTCTTAGCTGAAAAACCATGTGTGAGAAGATATATAGCGTTGCTGCCATTGTAACAAAAATACCAGGAAATACAATCATTTTGTGCAAACCGGGTGAGCGTCAAGTTATTGCGTCGAGAATCCCCAGGGCGACCGCAAGGGTCGCCCCTACAATACACAAGGTTTCGCAAGACGTTTGTTTTATTGTAGGGGCGACCCTTGCGGTCGCCCTGGTCGGCTCCCACTGCGCAAAACGTTGACGGACACCCCGGCCTAAATCCTTGACGGACCACTCTGCCTGACAGTACTCTTGCAAGTAGAGCTTTTTCTTTCGCGGTACCCCGTTTTCGTTGCCAGCTATCTGTATCTTTCGCGGTCTACGAGGATTGGTGTCACTGGCGGCTCTGCATAAAGCGGAGCCACCAGAATCGCAGATCGCTCACGGTCGTTTCGTTTTTCGACAGGTTCCGTCAATCGCCGGTGGTTAGTTCATCTGTACCAGTTTCAGCAGTTGTCCCAGGCCGGGTCGCTGCCCGTACATCAGAACGCCGTAGCGATACACGCGCGCGGCAAACCGGATGCAGACGAGAATGGCAACCAGCATCAACGCGATCGTTAAGAGGATCTCCCACCAGGCAACTGTACCCCGCCCAATACGCGCCATCATTATCCACGGAGTCCAGAAAGGAATATACGACAGTACCTTCGTCAGGGGCGCATCGGGAGTATAGACCGCGAAAAAGAACAGCAGGTATCCACTGATCATCAGCATCGTTGGGAGCATGACCGCACTCTGCACCTCCTCCTGCCGTTTGACCATAGCAGCCAGCCCGGCAAAGAGAGTGGCATACAGGAAGAACGCCAGCAGAACGTAGATCAAGAAGAGCAGGTAGAACGGGATGAACGCGCCGGCGAGATACTGGCTAAAGCCTCCCGCATGTGTACCGAACAGCGCGGCCTGTAGAGGGGTTTGCAGCAGGAGCGCAACAATGCCGACCACCACCAGGCAGCCCATCTGTGTCAGGCACGCCGCCCCGATGCCCACGATCTTGCCGGCCAGGAGTTGGAATGGGGTCGCGGCATTCACCAGGATTTCCATCATGCGGCTGCTTTTCTCTTCCGCCACGCCCGCCGCGACGATCGAGCCATAAAGCCCGATAGAGACGTAGATCAGGATAGCGCCGGCATAGGCGAGGACAAAGCCTGCAGCAATTTCGCTCACCGATTGGGTGGTTTGACTCTGCGCAGTCTGCACGACGACCAGGTCAGGCGCTGTGGCGAGGCGTTGAGTTTGAGACGATGTGAGGCCCATGCGATGAGCGGTATCGAAAAAGGTGAGCTGCAGAGTTAGACCCTGGATCGCGGACAGGTTGGGATCGTCTGCCGAGCTGTTCGTGGTGTAGTAGGTAAAGCGTAAGTTCTGGTCCGTTGGACGAGCAAAGACCAGCAGCATATCCAGCTTGCCATCCTTGACCTGGCTTTGCAGGCTGCTCAGAGAAGTCTGTGGCTGGCTGCTTATCGCATAGGGAGCGGAGCTTCCGGTGCTTGTTCCATTCAATGCAGTATTGATGTCAGCGGTCAACTCCGCCTCATTCCAGCCCGCGATGGAGCCGGCTTCGTTCACCACCGCGATACTCGTTTGCCCGCTGGAA
Organism: Ktedonobacteraceae bacterium; assembly: GCA_035716135.1. Taxonomy (GTDB): domain Bacteria; phylum Chloroflexota; class Ktedonobacteria; order Ktedonobacterales; family Ktedonobacteraceae; genus CF-113. The sequence continues at coordinate 3,542 of DASTKD010000063.1, read as the reverse complement.
CTGGAACCGGAACCGGAGCTAACAAGCTGTATCACTGTCGGGATAAAAGCGGCCAGGAACACGATCACCAGGAGGATGACGCTGGTGACGATGAAACTACGCTGGGTCACACGGCTTTTGTACTCGCGCCCGATAATCAAGCCAATATTACGCAGGTTGTTTTGAGCAGCAGCGCCCCCCGAACTCACCACTACAGCCCCTTGCTCTTGTTCGTGACGTTCTGGTACCGGCGTTTCCGCCGTTTTCTGTGGTATCATGTCATTCCTCTTTTCTTTATGCTGAAAGAACGGAAGTAGGAGCAACAGACTCGGAAGCAGCACCAACTTTTTCGATGAAGATATCGGTCAGCGACGGCTCGGTCAGCTCGAAACGGCTGATGATGCCGCCATGCTGCAACGCAGCCTCTACGATCATGTTGGGGTTGAGATTGGCCTCGAGGTGCATTTCGATGTAATCCTCGCGGCGCTTCGTGACCTGCACGCCCGGAAGCTGCTCAAGCCAGCTCGCATCGGGATCGTTGTCGAGTTTGAGGCGGACCACATGGCGTCCCTGCTGGCGTCTGACCTCGCGCACACTGCCCTGGACGACGCTCTGCCCTTGATTGATAATCACGATAGCCTGACAGAGTTCTTCAGCCTGCTCCAACTGGTGTGTGGAGAAGAGAATCGTCTTGCCGCGCCGGTGCATCTCTAAAAACGCCTCTTTGAGAATGGCAGCGTTGACCGGGTCCAGGCCGCTAAATGGCTCATCCATGATCAGAATCTCTGGATCGTGCAGCATAGCGGCCAGAAACTGGACTTTCTGCTGATTGCCTTTAGACAGTTCTTCGATCCTCCTGCTGCGATTGGCAGTGATCTGAAACCGTTCGAGCCACTCGTCCAGGGCCTTCCTGGCATCCAGCTTCGATACGCCCTGCAAACGCGCCAGGAAAAGCAACTGCTCATCCACCCGCATTTTCCGGTAAAGCCCACGCTCTTCCGGCAGATAGCCCCAGTTGCGACGTGGCACCTGCCGGACATCCCTGCCGTTCCATGTGATGGAACCGCTATCGGGGCGCAAGATGTCCAGGATCATGCGCATGGTGGTGGTTTTGCCCGCGCCGTTGGCCCCCAGAAAGCCGAAAATCGCTCCTTCCGGCACTTCCATAGACAGGTCTGTGATGGCCTGGAACCGGCCAAACCATTTGTTGAGGTGTTCAACTTGAAGACTCATAGGGATCACTCACTCCTCTGTGGCAAGCTGATTTACAGCCTTGCCACCTTTCACGCGAACGTTGCGCATGATTGCGATGGGAGCCACCATCCGCATACGACGGATAACACTACAGATGACATTGGTTCGGATTGCCAGTGAATATAGCTATTTGCTATGTGAACTATAACATATTGCTATTCAAAAAGCAAGGGTTTTTCTCTGGATTTTTGATAGCGACCGGCAGCATTGACAATATCCGGCGCATAGTGTACTACATATATAGTAGGTTAGCCTATATCTCTTCGTGATGGGATAGGCACGTTGTACATGTGCTTACTTCCACCTCAAACCCATTTACAAGGAGGTACCAATCGCTGCTTGCCCGCACATGTTTTCCCTGTCGATTTCTTTTGATTTCGTCCCATTGTATCCGCGCTACGCGCTAAAGGAGAAACTTTGTGAGTGCGCAACCACAGACCCAGAACAGGGCTAGAAGGCGTACCTGGCTTCGCGTCTTACTGCTCATCCCTTTTATCGTATTGTTGTATCCTCCGTTTTACAACAGCATTGACCCGACCTTCATCGGAATGCCTTTCTTTTACTGGTTCCCCCTGCTCTGGATTATCCTCACAGCTATCCTGACGGCTGTGATTTACTTCCTGGGGGCCTGACAGGTCAGCGCTCATGCAGCTTGCATGGCGCGTTACAGGCGGCGCGAATGGCACCAGCCTGCCAATGAAGCAAGGAGGAGGAGCCTTCCATGTTCACCTTTAATCCGGTCGCATTTACCGTCTTTATCATCTTTTTTCTGATCGTGACGGTCCTGGGCTTCATCGCCGCGCGCTGGCGACGCGGCAACCTGGACCAGATCAACGAATGGGGCCTGGCCGGTCGGCGTTTCGGCACCACCGTGACCTGGTTCCTGATGGGCGGTGATCTCTACACTGCCTATACCTTCATCGCCGTACCTGCGGCCATGTTCGGACTGGGCGCGTTGAACGGCTGGTTCGCCGTTCCCTATACCATCCTCGTCTATCCCATCATCTACATCCTGATGCCCAAGTTCTGGTCGGTCTGCAAGCAGCGCGGCTACGTCACCGCCGCCGACTTCGTGAAAGACCGCTTTGGCAGCAAGACGCTGGCCTTTGCGATAGCCCTCACCGGTATCGTCGCCACGCTGCCCTATATCGCCTTGCAGATGTTTGGCATTCAGGTTTCGCTGGCCGCGCTCGGTATCCCGCTCTCTCTCTCGATTGGCGGTTTCCAGCTTGATCTACCCCTGCTGATCGCCTTCCTCATCCTGGCGGCCTACACGTACACGAGCGGACTGCGCGCGCCCGCTATGATCGCAATGGTGAAGGACATCATGATCTTCATCGTGTTGATCGCTTTGCTGATCGTGCTGCCTGCCAGACTGGGCGGCTTCGGGAACATTTTCGCCGCCGTTGCCGCCAAACATACAGCGCATCCCACCACGTTTTTTGAAATACTCAACCCTAAACAGAACTGGGCCTTTGTGACACTGGCGCTCGGTTCGGCCCTGGCCCTGTTCCTTTACCCGCACTCCCTGACGAGCGTTTTGAGCAGCAACAGCAAGAACGTGGTCAAGCGCAATACCGCGCTGCTGCCGATCTATTCATTGATGCTTGGTCTGCTGGCATTGGTGGGCTACATGGCAATCGCGGCAGGCGTGAAGCCTCCGGCCAGCCTGGGCGCGAACTACGCCATGCCCCTGCTTATCAACGCCCAGTTCCCATCATGGTTCGCTGGCTTTGCCTTCGCCGCCATCTCGATTGGCGCGCTGGTGCCTGCCGCCGTGATGTCTATCGCCGCCGCTAACCTGTTCACGCGCAACATCTTCAAGGAGTACATCTCCCCGAATGCCAGCGAGCGCGCGGAGTCGAGCGCCGCCAAGTGGACCTCGTTCGTCCTGAAGTTTGGCGCGGTGCTTTTTATCATCTACATCCCCACGACGCAGGTGATTAACTTCCAACTGCTGGGCGGCATCTGGATTCTCCAGACGCTTCCGGCGGTCTTCCTGGGCCTCTACACGAACTGGTTCAATCGCTGGGCTTTGCTGATTGGCTGGCTGGTGGCAGAGGTATTCGGCACCATCCTGTTCTCGGCAGCCGGGCTAAAGTCGGTGTACGCCATCTCCATCGGCGGTATAAGTTTCCCGGCCATGTATACCGCGTTCTCGATGATTATCGTGAACCTCATCCTGGCGATCATCCTGACGCCCGTCTTCAACGTGATTGGCCTGCGGCGCGGGCGCGATACCACCGCCGCCGCCGACTACGATATAGACGAGTCTTTACCAGTAGAGGTAGGTAGAGAGGCGCTGGGCT
>DASTKD010000062.1:0-3120 GCA_035716135.1 Ktedonobacteraceae bacterium | reverse complement strand
TGACCACTCGTCGAAGAAGTTTCCGAGCGTATAATTCTTCTGTGTGGGTGACTCGATATGGATGACTCCGGTCGTGTCGTGAGTGTGCAGCCAGTAGAAGCAAGAGCCATCGCTGGCAATGCCAACATTCTGGGGAACCTGGCTGAGCTTGCCGTTGATATAAATCGAGACGTGCGCGTGAATGTGATAATCAAGCTGCTCATTGGCATCGCAGGAGATACCATTGACAGGCGGATAGGCGGGATTAACGGGCGTTACCGTCTGCGGAGTGGTCTGGTTATGGAGGATCAGCCCGACAACCAGCGCGACGCCGATGATGAGTGTGCCAAAAATGCTGAAAAATGTGATGCGCCTTGAACGCTTTGCATCCAGTAAATCTTGCTGCTTTTGCTGCTGCCTCACGGCTTTCTGTGCTGCCCGGCTAGTTGCCTGCCGGTTTTGCGCCTGGGCCTGCTGCCTGTTGCTCGCGTTGCGGCCAACCGATTTATTGCTGCTGCTCTGCCCCTTCTGAGCATTGCCAGCGCGCTGTTTACTATCATACGCCTGCTTCGCCATGCAATCCTACCTTGTGACTATTCTGCCTCTGCTATGCAGAAGCTCTAGAACCGATAATACCAAGTCCTTTATACAGTATCAGCGTCAGAAAGTCTAGTCAAAATTGTAAAATTACCATAAAGTCCACCTCATTTTCCATATTGGGAGGAACACTTCCCGTTCTATGCGTTAAAAAAGCGTGCGCAGGTTACTGAAACGAGCCAGTTCTAGCAATTGGCCTGTTCCCGTGTGTTCTATCTCCTCGTGCTCCAGCCGCCAGGTATGGGGATGCGGAATGAAGACAGCATTCAGACCAGCCGCCAGCGCCGGATTGATGTCGGAATGGGGAGAGTTGCCGACCATCCATGTCCGCTCTGGCACTGCCTGTAACTGCCCGGTTAACTGGTGGTATGCCGCAACATCCTTTTCAGCAACAATAGCGATATGCGCGAAGTAGCCCTCGATGCCCGAACGCTCGATTTTCAGCTTCTGCTCCTCGACAACGCCCTTTGTCAGCAAAACGAGGTCATGGCGAGGTGATAAGTAGCCTAGCGTCTCTTCAACCCCATCCATCAACTGCAAGGGATGATCCAGAATACGCTCTCCGAACCGGCGCACCCGCTGCACATCCTCTTCTCTCACATCGTTCTCAGCCAGGCGGCGGTACGCCTCAACCAGGCTGCGCGTAAAATTCGCCGAGCCATAGCCCGTCATGCGCTCCACCTCATCTATCACGCTCCGCACCTCCTCGTGAGAGAGCGTCGAGTGATTGAGAAACGCAATGAAGTCATGAATGGCCTGCTCAAAATAGATATTGTTCTCCCACAGCGTATCATCCGCATCAATCAACAAGTGCTGTCGCATAGTTCTCGCTACGTCTCCTTTTCGTGCGTTGCCCTGTTCCTCACCGCTTGAGGTTTGCAAGCTAAGCATAGCCGATTTGGTGGGGGAAAGCAAATGGAGAGGCTTTTTGATTTATTCTTCTGATAAAATACAGTGCAAGCTCATATCATAAAAGGAGTGAAAAACTGAGCTAAGGAAGGCATGTAAGTGATACAATTTGAATAGATTCGGAGACTTTTCAGAGGATGATAAATATGGTGAGAAGAAAAAAGTCGGAAACGATAATGAAGACACCAGCCATTCAGCGAGATGCCTTAGCTGCGCCTTCCGTTGCCCTCCTCATTGATGGAGAGAATGTTATGGCTTCAGATATGATTGCACATATTTTAGCCGAAGCAGGCAAAATGGGAGGCGTCTTAATCCGTCGGGTCTACGGCAATTGGGCAACTCCGTCAATGCATTCGTGGAAAGAAATGATGGCTCACTATGAATTAGAACAGATGAATAATGTACCCACAAATGCAGGTCGCAATGCTACCGATATTGCGCTGGTAATTGGAGCCATGGATTTATTATACCGTGGTGTCAAGTACTTTTGTCTTGTTGCAGGAGATAGTGATTATCTACCATTAGTACTTCGTCTACGTCAAGATGGATGCACAGTCCTCGGTATTGGAACACCAAAATCTTCACACACATTGAAGGAAGCCTGTAATAGATTTCTCACTACAGATCAACTAATATCATATAAAGCGTTGCAGCGATCAACAAGCCCATCTATCAGTTCTCACCCAACAACACCTTATCCAGAGGAACTGCTGGTCTTACTCACCGGGGCTTATTCTCAGGTTAAAAAGAAGGATGAAAATGAATGGATTCCTCTTTCGGCTTTGGGGAAAGCATTAAAAGACTGCAATCCCAATTTCCAGGATATCTATGGAAAGAAAAAGTTATCTACGTTGGTTGAACAGTATGCGGACTGCTTTGAAACTCGTTTACGCAAAGTGGGAAAGGGTCAAACTGCTGAGGTACGAATACTGAAACAAAAACGCTAGCTATAAAAACTCCGATTCAATCCTATAGGCAACCCCGCTTCCTTGTCAGCGGGCCAAAAACTTACATGGAGTAGCGTAGTGAGCATCTCCCGCTTTGATAGTAAAATACCCATATGACGGTTAGAGATGCTATCTGAAAAGAAGAGGTGTTCCGTGCGTGCGCTCGTTTTCCAGAACAACACCCTCCTGCTTGAGAAGAACTATCCACGGCCTACGCCCAAAGATGGGGAGGCGCTTATTCGTGTGTTGCAAGTCGGTATCTGCAATACTGATATTGAAATTATTCGGGGATATATGGGGTTTGAGGGGGTGTTGGGGCATGAGTTTGTGGGGGTGGTGGAGGAGATGTACGGGGTGCAGGATGCTGCGATAAGGGAGCGTTTTCTGGGCAGGCGCGTGGTGGGAGAGATCAACGCGGCGTGCTACAGAGCGGATTGCTGGTATTGCCAGCGTGGAATGCTGACACATTGCCCGAATCGCACGACGCTGGGCATTGACAGGCGCGACGGGGCTTTTGCCGAGTATTTGATGCTGCCGGTTGAGAACCTGCACCTGGTACCGGAAAACGTCAGCGACGAGGAGGCGGTGTTTGTCGAACCGCTGGCCGCGAACTTCGAGATACTGGAGCAGGTGCATGTGAGGCCAACTGATCGTGTGATCGTGCTGGGCGATGGCAAGATGGGCCAGC
>DASTKD010000061.1:0-9061 GCA_035716135.1 Ktedonobacteraceae bacterium | reverse complement strand
CTGAACTGTACACGTTACAACAAAAGAGGAAGTGAACATCATGGCAAGTCAGAAGGATCTTGATCTTCTTTCAACAGGGAAAACTCTCTGGAATACATGGCGACGAGTCTATGCTGATGTGCAGGCTTTAGAGCCAGATCTGCACGAGGCGAACTTACACGGCGCTGATCTGCGGGGATTTGATCTGTTCCACGCTGATCTTACAGGGGCCAATTTGCAAGGAGCCGACCTGCAAGGAGCCGACCTGCGCGAGGCGGACCTGCGCAATGCTGATCTGAGGAATGCCAACCTGAGCGATGCCAATCTCCTGAAGGCCCATCTACGCTGGGCGGACTTGCGCGGCACCAATCTTTGCCGTGCGAACCTGAAGGAGGCGGATCTCAGCAAGGTAGATCTACGTGGAGCGGACCTGGATGGTGCCATCCTCAGCAGAGCGAACTTCGATGGGGCTAATTTATCAGGGATAGACACCGGTGGAGCAGACCTCGACAGAGCCCGAGTGCGTGAAGCTGCGCGTACTGCACTGAAATAAAAGTGTGAAGAGAAGGTGAGTTATCATGGGCATTGAATGTGTACGCGACTGAACATGGGCCGCACCTGGTCTCCAATGGCTACCACTTCAATGCGCGCGACGGCAGCAGTTGCGGTTTGTGCGCTGGCATGAAAGTGCGAGTGGGATGAGACCAGCATCTACAGCGCGGCAAACTGCAGGATCAAGGCCATGTACCGGTGCGGATCATGTCCATAGGAGCCACAATGGATGGCACAGGGCGTATAGTACTCTTGAATCGATCGCCCGGCCGCGTGTGCCGCTGCTACCAGGCGGCGGGCATGGTGGAGCGCTACCATAGGATCATCCTCGGCGTGAATCAGGAGAATCGGTGGCGGCGTGGTATCAGTCGCGTGCAATGTCCCTTTGGCGCGATGGTCACCGATCGCCCGGTCAGGGCGCGCCACCAGCCGAGAGCGATAGCGCGCGTGAAACAGGAGTTGTCCCCCCAGGAACGTCAGGCGCGTTAGCGAGGGAATCAGGATGCGGGTTGCCCGCGCTGGACCGTGCCATCCTGCCGTCTCCTGATCGAGGATCTGGGTGATGATCACGCGGACCATCTCGTCCAGACGCGCATAAGAGCTATCGGCGATGACGCCCGCGACGGCAGCGTGCGGTGGCAGCAAAAGCGCGACAGCGGCTCCCATCGAAAATCCGTGGATGTAGACCTGGCCATGCCTGGTTTCCGATTGGCTGGCCGCGACATCTACAGCGGCCATCAGATCGTTGATCTCCGCATTACCACAGGTGGTTGGAAGCAGCGCACTCTGCCCATGGCCCCGGTAATCAAACAGCAAAATGTTCGCGCCATGCGCATATTCGAGCGCGGCGACCGAGCGGAAATAGACACAGGGTAAATGAAAGCCATGGCTGATGATGATCGTCGGCGCGCTGCGCGTCTGCGCCCAAAACTCTCCGCGTAAAAGAGCGCCATCCGCCGATGGGAACGTCACGGCACGTTGCAGCGCAGTGGGAGGTTCACCCATCACTTCGGGAAAGGTCCAGCCACCCCACTGCGGCGTTCCTTGCTCGACGGTGACACCGGGACGCGTAAACTCCTCAATGAAGCGACGACCAAGGACCAACATGACGCCCCCGGTGATTAGACCAACGACAGCCGTAGATGCGGCAATACTCACGAACCATAGTGCCATGTACGATCTCCTCTGAACTAGACGATCCGTTAAACTCCTGCCTGTTTAGAGCAAGAAACCAGCGCTTTTGTTGCACGGCCTTTTGGCTTTGCTTGCTTGAGCGATGAAAAGGTTCTTGAGGAGCAAAGAGGGCAATGAAGTCTCAGGGTGAGGTTTATCCCGGATATTCCAGTCACCCTCAGTTGGCGAAACGCCGGTATGATCTCGTGTCCAGCACAAAATCATACCGGCATTTCCCAGGACCCGTCGGGGCGTGAAACCTGCCGCTACGGGATCTGAAAGGGGATGGTGGCCTGGGTGGTTGCGCCAGGAGTATGTCCTGGCAGTAGAATGAAGGTCGCCGTCGTGGTATCTTGCGGCACCAGGAAGGAAACCAGCCCCAGCACATTGGTAGTGCCAGCAGCTGCATCACCAATAGCCGCTTGCTCAAGCGCAATGGTCGTCCCGCCGTATTGCAAGCGCATGAAATCAGGCGGAAAGGCGTTGTACCCTTCAGTGCCAGGGTTATCAAGGGAGAAGGTGAGGACCAGAAAGCGCTTGCCTTTATCGACTTGTGTCCCGCTATCACTGAGTTTGAATGTGACCGTTTTCAGGGTCCAAAACATGCTTCCAAACGGCACACGCAGATTGGGAGCGCTCTGTTTCGGTTGATACTGACTCACATCGGCATGACCAGTCAACGGAACCTGTAGCTGCTCTTCGGTATCTCTGCCAATGAGCAGAATCATCTGGTTTACTTTCAGGCTTGTGGAGGCGGAAAAATCGATCCAGGTCGTCTGATCTCCCTGGCGGGCAGGCCCGCTGATATCTTTGTAACCCCCGATCGCCATCTTGTTTCCCCCAGGTAAGAGCAGGGCAAAGGACTCGCCGTAGGCATAAGTGGGAGCGCTGGTAAAGTCCATACTAGTCACATCCGATTGGACCGCGTGCAGATTGAGGCGCACTACCCCCTGCGCGAGTGTCCCGGTATCGTCCGCAAAACTCGTCGCCTGTTGCGCATTGAGAATCGTGATATTCACGCTGGCATAGTTCACAATGGTATTGATGGGCGTCGTGGTCAATGCAGCCTGGGTCGGTGTGGTCCCGCTGGTTGCGCCTGTACGAGCCGTGTTGCCGCCTCTGCTGGTAAGAGCGTGCAAGGCAAAGTAACCAGCCGCGCCGAGTACAAGAATAAGGAGAAGTAAGATCGCTGCTACTTTCAGCATACCCCGCGAAGAGTTCTTCTGCGGTCGCGCATAGGCTGGCGGTGGTTGAGCGCTCTGGAAGGGCGGTTGATAGCCTTGCTGCGCTGGAGGCGGTTGGTATGCCGACTGATGGTTCTGCTGCGGATACGCCGTGAATGGTGTCCCTTTTTGGGTTGGCCCATACGAATCAACTGGAGGCGGGGGCGGCGCTTGAGGAATGCCCGCCAGTGTGCCGCAGTTGGGGCAAAAGCGCATGTTTTCAGGGACAGAATTTCCGCAATTGGCGCAGGAGTGCGTGATGGATTGTGTCATGGTATTTTTCCTTTCGATCGGGTCTATTGGTAATGATCTAGCTGACTTACTCGAACTTGAATGATTGGACGTTCGCATAAGCTGATCATATCGAAGCTCCTGTTCTCAGCTTATGCGTTGGCAAGGATCGCAGTAGCAATCTGCCGCGCTTCGGGGAGCAACCTGGAGGCTCCCTGTTCACTCAGCTTTACCAGCGAAACAATGAAGAACAAATCCCCTTTCAAGACTTGTAACCTGAATCTCTGAGTGTCGAAGAAGGCCTTATCACCAAGGCCGCTGATGGGTTGTCGGTCCGCCGTCGCGGTATTGTTCATGGCGCTATCGAAAGACTGGCTTGCGGAAGAGCCGCTGTAATAGCTGATGACAACCTCTTGTATTTGAGAGGTCGCCGCATCCTTATAGATGCAGGTGATACCATCGCCAGCAGGAGTGTTAAACTGACTTACCACCGTCGATGGAGCTAGCTGTATGCCGATTGTCTGGCTGACCGTTGCCTCCGAAACGAGTGAACACGAGATTGGTGTAGCGTTCGTCGGAACGCCCTGATTTCCTTGTTGCGTCGGTGTACTCGCGCTCGGCGAGACCGAAGTCGCTCCTGTGCTACTGCCTCCAGAACCGCAAGCGGCCAGCAAACATACCAGGAAGAGGCTGCAAACGCCTAATACGAGCCTGGAACGTGAAAAATGAGATGGTAAGTGATGGTTAGATGTATGGTAGTTCATGAATCCTCCATGATTGTAGGAAGCGAAAGACGTGGGTACAACATGTTTACGTGAACGGCGATACTTGTACAGTCAATGAGGGTATAAGCCTGCCATCTTATGAGATGGCGGGTTCGTCAAGGATGCGCTTCGATAGGTGAGTTTATACGCCGAGTGAAGTCAGGCGGCTCTGTGCCGCGGCCAGCCCGTTTTGCGCTTCAGTGTGCCAGACAAGCCAGGCATCACTGCCCTTGAGTTGGGGGGCGGCCTTGTCGAGTTCAGCGAGCGCTGCCATGAAGCTCGCGCGCGCTTGCTGGGCGCACTCGACTCGTTCCACCTGGGAATCGGCGTTGCGGCTCAGGTGGAGCGCAATTGTGGCATGATCGATGGCGCTAAGGGCGTCTCCCAGCTTGCGATCCATTTCGCTCTCTTCGGACATCATGATACTTCCTCCTTTCACAGCGCCAATGCCGGCCAGGTCATGCGCGTGTTCCTGGAGAGCTTGCTCGATAATGCCCAGTATTTGTTCCGCTGCTTTCAGCGCATCATCCGGGTGAATGCGATCCATCAAGGTCTCTTCAATCGAGGTAGCGAGGATAGCGGCCCGCAAGCGTGTCTGCTCTTTGCGATTCAGTCGAAAGGCCGTGATGACCCGCTCCATCTCATCGATATTCAGCACAGGAAAGCTCTTAGGGATCTTGAGGGAGAGCTGTAGGCGGCGTACCTTTTCGCGGTGAATAGTGGCGCGATCATCCAGATGGCCCAGCCCTAGCCCGTGCGCCGCGAGGATCTCCTGGAGGACGCTGGCAAACAGATTCCAGCCTCCTGATGGCGTCTCGTGTGCCTCCATAGATACGCTCCTCCTTTCATATGCAAGCATACCCTCATTTCAGCATTTCTGAAAGTCACAACCATGTGGGTGCGTAATCTGGTATACTGTTAGGAACGGAAGGAGCATCCAACAGGCAGAAGTCCTGATTGTTGTGGATATCCTTTCTTCAGGTGATAGGGACAAATAAGTATGGATCATCCCAACTATCCCCGCTCTTTACAACCCGACGAGAGGTTGTACGGTGGCTTCATGCCTGATTCGCCGCCTGGACGGGAGTCACTGTGGCAACACCTGAGCGAGTTGCAGCGCAAGGGTTCCCCCCATCAATCAGCACCAGCCCGTATCGAATTGTTGTGGAAGGCCCTTGCTCAGACGCAGGAAATGGCGGAGCCGGAAATTACTCTAGAGATGCGCGCGGCCCTGCAAGGCGCATTGGCCGTCGCATACCAGCAGCGTCTAGATGGTGATCGCGCTCAGCAGATGGAAGCAGCTCTTCTTGCCTGCGAAGAAGTCTTGCAGGTCTATACGCTGGCACAATTTCCCTACCAATATGCGAGTGTACAGGTTACGCTGGGCAATGTCTATCGAGAGCGTGTCCTGGGAGTGCAGCGCGACAATCTTGAACGATCCATTACCTGTTTTCGCGCTGCTTTGTCTATCTTCACCCTGGCAGATTTCCCTTACGAGTATGCCCTGGCTCAACATGGGTTAGGGCAAACATACCAACTACGTATTGAGGGGGAGCGGCAGGGCAACCTGGAACAGGCCATGCTCTGTTGTCACGCAGCGCTGGGTATATACACATTCGAGGCTTTTCCCTTTGAACACGCTCAGACGCTGCACGTCCTGGGGTCGGCCTATGTGCGACGTGTGGCGGGAGAACGGCGCGCCAACCTGGAACAGGCCATCGAGTATTTTCGCCGGGCTGCGGCTGTTTTCACCCAGGAAGCATTTCCTGTAGAGTTTGCCCGGGGACAGCATAATCTAGCCACGGCCTACTCGCAGCGCATAAGTGGAGAGCAGCGCGACAATCTGGAACGAGCCATCGCCTACTATCACGAGGCTCTCCAGGTCTATACATTGGACATCCTACCGGCAGAATTTGCCAGGGTGCAGAATAATTTGTGTCTTGCCTACTGGCAACGCATTGCTGGCGAGCGGCGCGCCAACCTGGAGCAGGCCATCGCCTGCTGTCGCGCCGGGCTGCGAGTCTGGACACGCGAGGCCCTCCCGTTTCAGTATGCGACGCTTCAGAACAATCTGGGAGCCGTTTACCTGGTGCGGGTGGCGGGAGATCGGCGCGATAACCTGGAACAGGCCATCGCCTGTTACCTGGAGGCATTGCAGGTCTGGACGCTTGAGGCCCACCCCTACCAGTACGCCAAAGCGCGAAATAATCTGGGGGAAGCCTATCAACATCGCGTGGCAGGGGAACGAAGCGCTAACCTGGAACAGGCCATTGCCTGCTACCGCGAGGCTCTGCGTATCTGGACGTTTGACGCTCTCCCCCAGGATTACGCAATGGCTCAGCGCAACCTCGGCGCGACATACCAACAACGCATCGAGGGCGAACGCCAGCAGAACCTCAATCTTGCGCTATCATCACATCACGAGGCGCTGCGCATCTACACGCTGGATGCCTTTCCCATCGAACATCGCCAGTTACAGCTTGATTGTGCGGAGACACAGACCTTACGCGAAGAGTGGGAAGCCGCCCATCACGCCTATGTGGCCGCGCGCAGGGCCGAAGATCTGCTGGTGGCTCTGGGCGCGGGAGCCGTTGGGCGCGATGCCGTCTTGAAAGAAGGGCGCGATGCCGCGATCCGCGATGGTTTTGCACTGACGCGCCTGGGGAGGGTAACAGAGGCGGCTGTTACCCTCGAGCGCGGACGAGCAAGCGGACTGGCAGAGGCCATGCAATTCAACGCCGCCAATCCTGAGCGAATCAGCAACGCCGGACGCCGCGCACGCTATACCGCTGTGCGACGCGCCTTCGTCGCGGCTCAGGCAACGTTGCAGTCCACGCTCCCCGGTGGTTCGAGTGAAGCCGGGCAGCGACACATTCTGCTGGCACATACTGCCAGCTATCGAGAAGCGCGAGCGGCTTTTGATGACGTGATTGAAGAGATACATGAGGCGCAAGACCCTGCTGACTTCCTCCACGACAGGCTTGACGCGGCCACGATTGTGAAGGCGGCGGAACGCTGCGGAGCCGGACATGCTCTGGTGTATCTCGCGGCGACGCCAGAGGGCGGTATGGCGGTGGCGGCTTTTGCTGCGCATCCAGACAGGCAGAGCGCATCCAGTTTTGCAGCGCTCGCGTTGCCTGATCTGACAGAAGCGTTTGTTGGCACCTTGATCGAAACGCATGTGGACAATGCGGAGTACGCCACCGGCGGCTTCGATTGTGCTCAACGGGGTAATTGCCACACATTGCTCCAGAGCTGGCCGGGCGCGACGTTTCGTGAGCAGGCCGCGGCCCTTCATGCCATGTGCCTGGCGCAAGAGCATACCAGCACGCTTGATATGGCGGCACAATACATGCTTGCGGTACCGGAACTGGCACTGCTCATCGATCATCCTTTCACTCTATTGAGCCAGGTGAGCCAATCACTGCTGGCGAGTACCCTGAACCACACCGTCCTCCAACGCGAATTGCCACGCTGCCAGTCGGCGCTGCGTGGGGTGGCGCTTGAGCCGTTGGTAGCGTGGCTGAACCGGGCGGGTATGCGCAGTCTGACGCTCATTCCATGTGGTTTACTCGCCGCCTTCCCGCTCGAGGGAGCCTTGCTGGGTGATGGACGAACGCTGGGTGAAACGCTTCCGACCAGCATCGCGCCGAGCGCGCGAGCATTGTTCCACGAAAAGCGCACCATTTCGTCGCGCACCGGCATCTATGCGCTGGGCAATCCCTATCCAACACAGCAGAATCTGCGCTGGGGCGAGGCCGAAGCCTTCACCCTGGCCGAACTGGGCAAGGGATTGCAACGATCTGCGAGCGTCAAAGTGCAATGGCAGGCCACGCGCGACTGGCTTGTCGAGGCGCTACAAACGGGCCTGGTCGTGAATGCGTCCTGTCATGGCATATTTGATAGCCAGAATTTTATGCGCTCGCGGCTCATGCTCGCTCACGAAGAGGATTTAACACTGGCCGATATGTTGAGTGGTCAAGCTGACTTGCGAGGGCTGCGCTTGCTCATCCTCTCGGCCTGTCAAACGGCCATGCTTGATCTGCAGGGGGCGCGTGACGAGGTGCGTAGTCTGGCGGCAGGGATGCTGCAAGCGGGAGCGGCGGCTATTCTGGCGTCGCTATGGGCGGTGGACGATAGAGCGACCTACCTCCTGATGGTGCGCTTCGCTTTAGAGTGGTTCCCCCAGATGAATGATGAGCCTCCCGCCAGAGCGTTGGCGCACGCTCAACACTGGTTACGAACCGTCACGAACCGCGAATTGCAGGACTGGCAATCGCTGATAGTGCCGGTGCCAACGGCAGCGCATCAGCCCGTGGCAGAACCTGAAATACCCGAAGGCAAGTACGTGCCAGTGAATACAGCACAACTTGTCGCGGTGCGCGGACGCGCCAACCGCTTTGACGCCTCTCAAGCGCAGGACCTCGTCCAGGCCGATGCTGAGGAACTGATCCCTGATGCCTGTCCCTACGCCGATCCCTACTACTGGGCGGGGTTTCAAATTACTGGCTGGTGATGTCTATGTCGTAGGGATTGACCGCGAACAGTCCCGGTAGACCTACGATGCAACAACTCTACGGAACACTGGTTTGACGGAGCGGTCAAGGAAGATATAGCCGAGTGTAATAGCGCTCAAGAGGATGCCGAAGATGGGACCAAGCAGGTGAACGTTTCTATATTCAGGTTGCGTCAGCACGAAGAGTTCGTATACGATCTCCATAGACTCATACCCTGCTGTGAACCAGAACGCCCAGAATTGGAGCGTCCACAGACCGTAGACAACCACAAAACCGAGAGCAGCCGCAATACTCAAGGCGATAAAGTCACGCGAGCCGGGATGAGTAAAGAAGAGCAAGCCAATACAACTGATTGTTCCCAAAAATTCGAAGCATGCCAGGGTGGTGATACCGGAGGGACGTTGACGGTGGGGTGTTTTCATGCTGGTTCTCTTTTCGCTTACCGGGTCGCACGTGGTGGAGACGGGAGCTGGCCCAGACACCATGATCTGCTCGTTATCTCCCAGGCAAGACCCCGGTATTGAAGCACTGCATATCCTCTTTGAGCGATGTAGTAAAAAGGTATCTGTGAGTCATTGTACCATCCATTTGCTGGTCGAAGTCGGGCGGTTCGTCTGGGCAA
>DASTKD010000060.1:0-12845 GCA_035716135.1 Ktedonobacteraceae bacterium | reverse complement strand
TCCCCTCCACACCACCCATTGTCCCTACAGAATGCGACGCCCCCTCTATTACTCCATCTGGTCGCCAAAGTTCATCAGATACATAGCTCAATCTCACTAAACGAAATGCTCGACATATTGCCGGGTATGCGATAGAATTAGAACATTATTCCGTCCTATACTCAAGAAAGAACTCAGCATGACATCGCTTACTACGTGGAACGACACTATCGCCACCGCTGCCGCATACCTGTGCGACATCGACCCTATCATGGCGCAGGCCATCGAACGGGTTGGGGAGTGTACATTGACACCCAATCCCAATCTCTTTGAGACGCTGGTGGACGCTATTATTTCGCAACAAATCTCGGTCAAAGCCGCCGATGCCATTATGGGGCGCTTGCGCAAGGCCGCTCTTGGCGAAAGCGACGGGCTGATTACGCCCGAAGACTTGCTGCCGCTCGAACACGACGCGCTGCGGGCAGCCGGGCTATCGCCGCAGAAGATTCGCTACATCCGCGATCTGACCGAGCGCGTCAGCAGTGGTCAGCTTGATCTCGCGCTATTAAGCGATTTAGAAGACGAGGCGGTAATTACCGAGCTGGTCAAAGTTAAGGGCATTGGGCGCTGGACGGCGGAAATGATGCTCATTTTCTCGCTTGGCCGACCCGATGTGCTGCCCGTCGATGACCTGGGCTTTCTCGAGGGTGTGCGCGAAGCCTACGGGTTGGAAACGCGCCCGACACCAAAAGAGTTGCGCGAACGTGGTGAGCTATGGAGGCCATACCGCACCTTCGCCACATGGTATATGTGGGGCGTGCGCCGGCTTGCTATGAACATCGCTAAGAGGGAAAAGACGCGCATCGTATCTTTATGATTTCTATGGTACCATAATATAGTATGGACACACCCGATAACTATTACGCCACGCTTGGCGTACCCGTAGACGCGGATAGCGACATGCTCAAGCGGGCGTATCGCCAACTGGCGCGGCGCTACCATCCTGACCTGGCAGGAGAAGAGGGCGCGTTGCAAATGAAGCGCATCAACCGCGCTTACGATGTTTTAAGCGACCCTGAGAAACGACTGAACTACGATACTGTGATTGGCGGGGTGATTGACCTGCGCCGGGGCGGTATCGCGCGCCCGCGTCCGGTACAGCGCAAGATGGAGGACATCGGCGACCTGGAGTTTTCTGGCCTCAGCATCTTTAGCACGCGGGGGCCGTTTCACGCCGGGGCAAAGCTGCGCACGCAACTGGGCGTTATTTCCGCTTTGAATGGCACGCAAACGGCGCGGGGTCTGTTCGTCGCTGCTGGCTCATTGGATGGCAAGGGAGTCATCTGGCAGGCGGAAGGCGCGCATGAAAATACACCTGTCAGCTTTGCCGCCG
The DNA here is from genome assembly GCA_035716135.1 of Ktedonobacteraceae bacterium. Lineage (GTDB taxonomy): Bacteria > Chloroflexota > Ktedonobacteria > Ktedonobacterales > Ktedonobacteraceae > CF-113. The sequence continues at coordinate 11,473 of DASTKD010000060.1, read as the reverse complement.
ATACCTCGTTTACCGTTGAGTCGCTGCGCGAAATGCGCATATCCGAGAGCGGAAGCCTGGCGGCAGGCTGGGGCCGGTTGAGCCTGCATGTCTGGGATGCGCAAACGGGCGCGTTGCGATGGAGCTATGGTCTGGGACAACGCGCCGTCTCCGCGCATTTTTCTTTTGACCTGGTAATGCCGGAAACACCCGGCGGCGAGCAAGCAGTCTGGTTAGCTCTACCGCTGCTGCGCGAAGACCCACTCGCCCCACGCTCGCAAAGTGTGCGCGGCACCGACGTGCTGAAACACATAATAGGGGCGGACGCGCTTGAATTGAGCGAGCCGCTTGTTTGCGCGGAAGACGAGATCGAGAAGCGTCAATTCTGGGCGATTCGCCTGCGCGCGCTCTCGCAAGATGCGCGTACCCTGCTTACCCTGTCCTGCGCTCATGTGCCGGGCGAGCAAGAAGAAATGGCGATTATCAGGCGCTGGGATTTGCAGGCGCGCGCTAAAACACGCTTCCGCGAACGCGCCCAGCCGCACATTACCGGCTCATTGATCGCTGGACTGTGCGCCGGCTGCACACCTCCCTATGCTATTACTCCAGATATGCGCACACTCGCGTTTGTTTATGCAGGAACAACCATCCGCCTGTACGATACGCTGGCGGGTACGTTCAGCGAATTGCAGTGCGGAACGATGGGAGCGAGTTCCCGGCTGGCGGTATCCTCTGATGCACAATGGGTAGCGGTGGCGCGCGAGGATAGCGAGGTCAACGAGGGCGTCATCGATCTGTGGTCGGCAAGCAGTGGGCAGATCGCGCAAAAGTTCTACCACCCCTGGCAAATTAGCGCCTTGCGTTTCGCGGAGGGGCAACTGCTGGTCGCGCTCACAGATGGTACAATCCAGATATGGCAAGCATAGATTTGTTGCTATTTAGCTCACCGTTCGTTCCTGTATGTATGATTTGTGGTTTCCGTAGGAATTATCTTAGTTTTAACGCACTCCCAGAGAAGTGAGGTACCAGTACATGCGTATTTCGGTTGTTGTCCCCGTCTATAACGAGGAAGAGACGGTAGCACAGGTCCTTGAGTCATTGTCAAAAGTGCCGCTCGATCTTGAAGTAGTTGTCGTCGATGATGCCTCGACCGATCGTACCTGGGAGATTTTGCAAGAGCTACGCACGCGAGAAGCATTTGCCAGCTATCGCTTTGTGCGCCACGACCATAATCAGGGCAAAGGCGCGGGTCTGCGCACCGGCTTCGGGTTGGTCAGCGGCGATATGGTGACGGTGCAGGATGCCGACATGGAATACGACCCACAGGACTTGCCCGCGCTCGTGTCCAAATGGCAGGAAGCGGGAGATGCCAAAGTTGCCGTTTATGGAAGACGCGACCTGACGCCACAAAAGCGCACCACGCGCTGGGGCAATCAATTCCTCACCGCCATCACCAATCTGCTCTACGGCTGCCACATTCATGACATGGAGACCTGTTATAAAATGATGCCCGGCGCTCTGGCGCGCGCCCTGCCTATGGAGGGTCGCCGCTTTGAAATCGAGCCGGAGATCACCGCTTGCATCGTGCAGGCCGGCTACAAAATCCTGGAAGTGCCGATCAGCTATTCCCCGCGCAAAGCCAAGAAGCTTTCGCCCTTCAAGGATGGCTGGCCCGCCCTCGCCATGCTGCTGCGCCGCCGTTTCTTCAAACGCTTTCGTTTTACCGCCCCTGCCCAGGTAGAGGTGCGAGAATCGCAAACCACTATCGTACCGAAATAATCTTTCCAGGCAGGAATAAGCTCCGCCGTTGCTTCCTAAAAGATGGTATACTATCATCAATTATTTTAGAGAACGAGAGGTAAACGCTCGTGCCGACACAAGAAGAAAGATTAACAGCACTCGAGCAAAAAACCGCCGCGCACATGCAGGAGATAGACGAAAATACCACCATCATGTTAGGCGTTATGCGGCATCAAGGGCAAGACATCAAGAGAATTTTCCAGCGCTTAGAAACGATGGATGAAAGCCTGAGTACTTTAGGGCTGCAACTTAATCAATTAGACACACGTCTTAATCAACTCCAAACAAATTTTGACGAACATACGGCACTCCTTACCCAGATTCTCGAACGCCTGTCGTGAACGCTTCGCCTCCTGATGAACATTATTGACCAAATAGGCAATGGATGTATTCTCGTCCTGTAGGGACAAGGGGCGGATGCAGGGATGGGTGGGGACTTGTGCTTGTCCTCGTGACAACACGATTCCGTTGGATTACATGATACCCTGCTAGATCACGTGAATCGCACGAGGACAAGCACAAGGCCCCCACATCCACCCAATGCCGCCCCTTGTCCCTACAGAACCGGGGCAGACGTTCCGTAACATTCCCCGATTCGGTCGTCAAAGTTCATCAGACAGCCGCAGGCTTTTCTAAAGCCACCCAGGTCTCCCCCAAAAGATGGTACAATATCCACATAAAACTATCTCTGGGAGGTCACTATGTCAGCACGTCCGAAAATTCTGGTCACGCAGAAAGTGCCAGACCCGGCTTATCCACTGTTGGAAGCTATTGGCGATGTAGAAGCCAACATGGAAGAAGGGGTCATCTGGCCCCACGAAGAACTCCTGCGGCGTGGCCCCGGCCACGATTATATTTACAGCCTGCTCACCGATAATATCGACGCGCATTTTCTGGAAACCTGCGCCGCCAGTAGGCCAGCACTGAAAATGGTGGCGAACATGGCGGTCGGCTTCAATAATATCGATGTTGACGCGGCGACGCGCCTGGGCATTGCCGTCAGCAACACCCCCGGCGTGCTTTCTGACACCACCGGCGACCTGGCCTTTGCCCTCTTAATGGCGACCGCGCGCCGCATTCCCGAAGCGGAACGCTTTTTACGCGCCGGGAAATACACCGGTTGGGGTCCGTTGCTCTTCTGCGGCGCGGAGGTGCATCACTCCACCCTGGGACTGATCGGTGCGGGACGCATCGGCAAAATCATGGCGAAACGCGCCAGCGGCTTCGAGATGAAAACGCTCTACTTTGACGTGTATCGCATGTCGCCCGAAGACGAAGCGCAATTTAACATGACCTATCTGCCCATGGACGAGGTATTGCAACAGGCCGATTTCGTCAGCGTGCATACGCCCTATATGCCCTCCACGCATCACTTGATTAGCGAGCGCGAACTACACTTAATGAAGCCCACCGCTATTCTCATCAATACGGCGCGCGGCCCCATCGTCGAGGAAAAAGCGCTGGTCAAAGCCTTACAAACGGGCGTAATCGCGGGCGCGGGATTGGATGTTTTCGAGAACGAGCCAGCCGTAGAACCGGAACTGCTTAGCATGGAAAATGTGGTATTGCTGCCACACATCGCCAGCGCCTCGCTCAAAACGCGCACGCTCATGGCGACGATGGCAAGCGATAACATCGTGGCGCACTTTCATGGACAGAGGCCGCCCAATATTCTCAATCCCGAAGTTTTGTAGGGGCGTTCCTACGGCGTCACAATCACCGTCACATTCACGGTCTGTGGCGCGACCGGCGTTCCCGCGTCGGTATCGCGCAGCGTCAACGAGGCGGTAAAGGTGCCTGGGGACAGGTGCGTGCTATCGCATGTCACGTTGATGAATTCCACGCCGCCGGGGTTCAGCCCGTTGCCGCCGGAGTTATCTATGGAAAGCCATGCGATGGGCGACGAATTGTTGATGCTGACAGCCCAGTTCAGCGGCGCGGAACCGGTGTCGGTCAGCATGATTGTCTGTGTCGAACTGGCAATTGCGCTGGTATGATTGAATATAAGCTGGTTCTGATCGAGGCTGATAACTGCCTGGTTGACGATACTAAACGTCACGTTGACCTGCTGGCTCTTGACGGGCGTTCCCGCGTCGGTGTCAATCACTGTAATCAGCGCGTTCAGCGTACCTGCGCTCGCCTGCGAGATAGCCGGGTTCACGGTAATAGCAATACTCTTAGAGGGAGCCAGCGTGCCGCTCGATTGCGAGACCGGAGCATAGGTTTTGCCGTTGGCATCCTCAACGATCCCCCAGTTCAAAGGCGCGTTGCCGGTATTCGTGACGGTGAAGCTCTGGGCAGATGCGTTCTGGCCCATGAGGGTATGAAAACTCAAGCCGCCGGGCGAGATCGCTATCCTGGCAACGGGCGGCGGATTGACGGTCAGCGTTACCGTCACGGGTGTCGCGGATGCCCCCGCGTAACTAAAAGTGAGTGTTCCTTGATAAGTGCCGACGCTCAACCCGGCGGAAGCGACGCTTACGGTTATGGTGGCAGAAGCTCCGGCTGCCAGGTAGCCGCTGGTAGAGGAGAGCGCGAGCCAGTTATTGCCGCTCGTGGTCGCCAGCGATGCCGTCCAGTTGAGGCTCTGCCCGCCCGTATTCTGGATGGTGATGGGTTGAGAGGCGGGATTAGATACGGTATCGCCGGTAAAGGTGATGGCAGCATTTGAGAGTACCAGGTTAGCCGAGGTCGAGGTAGCCGAAGCTGGATTCACTCCCATCGTCACCGTGAGTACCAGGGCAGCGTTGCCACTGCCTGCCTGGGTAAAGCTGATATGGCCGGTATATGGCTGTGGCGGAAGATTACCGCGATTGATCGTAATCACGATGCCCTCGCTGCCCGCGAAATTGCCATGATCTGGCGTAAGCGTCAACCACGACGCGTCGCTCTTAGCAACGCTGCCCAGCCAGTTGACTTCGCCGCCGCCAGCGTTGGTAAGCGTAATGCTTTTATGCGAAACGACACCCGCGTTGTCCACACCCAGGTCGATATGGTTGGGCGTCAACTGCAATTGCGGCGCGGCACCCGGTGTTAGCTGCACAGTGATGGTATAGGATGCTTTGTTGCCCTGCTGGTCTGTCGCATCGATGACATGTTTTCCTACATTCCAGCTTTCCGAAATCGTAATGGAGGCAAAAAAGTTGCCCGTATTAAAGGTGCGCACCTGCAAAGGCTTCCCGGCACTATCCAGCACAGTAATACTGGCATCGCGGGTAAAGCTCACGGTAGCATCCGGCTCGAACTCGCTGCCGGAAAGCAACAGGGTATCATGCACGCGCAACAGTCCAGTCTGGTCAGTGAACAAACGCGGCTTTAATTGCGTCGCCGGCTTGCTGCTGAGCAGGAGAAAGGCCATAATACCGGTTGCCACAATAAACAGGAGGCACGAGGCAATTAAAAGCAGAGGAACAGAGTTGCCCCGTTTCTGGCATCCGGGAGGGCGCGTTGCCGGCGCGGGCGGTCGCGGGCTGGCAATGGTAGGAGCAGATACGGGCGCGCGGGTTGCTTCCAGGTCACGCTCTGTTGCGCTTTGCTCTACTAAAGGAACATGGTAGGTCTGTGAGCTGCGCTGCGGGCGGGGTGACGGCAACGGTGTGAAGGTCGCCACCTGCCGTTTTGGCGCGGAGACAGGCGCGGACACGATAGACGCATCAGGCACTGTTGAGAATGTCAGGTCTTCTACCTCTTCCACTTCGAGCGCGGGTTGCGCCGCGAGAGGAGGGCGTTGCACCGGCAAAAAGCTCGACTGGTACGGCTCATCTTCTGGATGCAGGCCGGAATAATGACCCGCGCGGTGAGGCGAAAGCTGGATAGGAACAGGTAAGGAGGGATTTGAGGGTACAGAAGCTACTTCGCCGGAAGAATACGGGCCAGAATGCCGGGTTCTTGTCTGCGCTACCGGCAAGAAGTCATAGCCACCACACCGGCTGCATATCTGCGCATCCCCACGCAACAATTTATGGCAGCGCTGACAGCGTTTGGTCTCCATACTCCCTCCTCTGGTGTCCATGCCGTCCCGGTGTTTCAATAGATTCAGACTTCCCTACCTGAATAGACGCAACAATGTCTCATTTTCCCAATATGCCCTTTCTACAGCCTGCCAGTGCCACCCTGCGCAGTGGTATATGTTGATATAATAAAACACATTTCGCGCCAAAACGCAAGCATTAGTATCCCGGCAATCGGAGTTGGTGAAAGATTGCCTGGAAGGACTGGGATGGAGAAAGGCGACCGCAAGGGTCGCCTTTACTATGAACGTTTGGTTTTGCATGGCCGCGTCATAGTAGAGGCGACCGCAAGGGTCGCCTTTCTCCTCACCACCACTACCATGCACAAATCCTGTCCGGCAATCGCCGTTCCTACCAAACTTTGACATTACGGGCTATAATGTGAAGCAATTAGACAACATTTTACCGGGCTGTGGTAGGAGCAACGGCATGACAGACGATACAGAGTGTTTCCGGGCGCGTTTCTGGGGGGTACGAGGCAGTTACCCGACACCGGGGCCGCGCACGGTACGCTATGGAGGCAATACAAGCTGCGTTGAAATTGAGGTCGGCTCGCGAATCATCATCCTGGACGCGGGCAGCGGCATCATCAAACTGGGACATGATCTTTTGCGGCGTAGCACTGGTGGACAGCTTGATGTCTCCCTTTTTATTACACACGGGCATGGCGACCACCTGGTCGGCCTGCCATTTTTTTCTCCGCTTTACGAACCACGGGCGCGTATCGACTTCTTTGGGCCGCGCCTGGACGACCGCCCGCTTGAGCAACTTGTAACCCCACTTATGTCTCAACCGTATTTCCCGGTAGATATACGGAAATTGCCCTCGCGGCGCGCGTTTCACACCTTAGATGGCGATGAGCATATCCTGTGGCGCAAGGGCGAAAGCGAACCAATAGTGTCGCACGAAGCTCTACAGCCGCGCGAGGGTGATGTATACATCCGGGTCACGTTGACGGACAGCCACCCGATGAACGGCGCGGCAGTCTATCGCATTGAGTACGCCGGTCACAGCCTGGTCTTCGCCACAGATGTTGAATGGAAAGATCAATGCGATCCAGCTTTTCTGGCTTTCGTTGCTAAGGCGGATGTGCTGATCCATGATGCGCAATATACAAGCAGCGATTACGAGCAGGCGCACCAGGGCTTCGGACACAGCACCATCGAGATGGCAACTGGCGTCGCGCGCGAGGCGCAGGTAGGGCAGCTCATCCTGTTTCATCACGAGCCAACCTACGACGATGACAAGCTGGACGCCATGCAAGCCGAGGCGAGAACGCAATTCCCGCGCGCATATTCAGCCTACGAGGGTATGGAAATCGATCTGTTAATGGATGGTCCAATAAGGGGTACACAATGGTAAATGTAATACTGGCGTTCATGATTATCATTTCGTTCCTGATATCTATGATCCTGCATGAAGTGGGGCATTCCCTGGTCGCAACGTGGCTGGGCGACCCGACTGCCCGCGCCGAGGGACGATTGAGCCTCGCTTTGCGCCCCCATCTTGATCCGCTCGGTACCCTGCTGTGCGTGATTCTAGCCTTCTTCGCGGTGCCAGCCGGGCCGGTAGGGCTGGGCTGGGGCAAGCCGGTCAAACCCGATCCGTGGAAGTTGCGCGGCGGGCCAAATGGCGGGACGTTGATGGTAGCCTGTGGCGGCATCCTGATGAATGTCGTTGTGGGCGTACTGGCTGCTATTGTGCTCCATTTGCTGCCAACCTCTCTCGGTGAGAATGTTTTCATAGTCCGCGTTCCGCAATTTATCCTGACCTTTGCCAGCGTCAATTTCTGCCTGGCGATTTTCAACCTGGTTCCGCTTTACCCGCTCGACGGCTACCAGATTCTTTATACCCTGTTGCCTGATCGCCAGGCGGTAGGTTTCTCGCGGTCGGCCACTTACGGACCTTTTATTATTCTGTTAGTCATTTTCTTGTTGCCATTTCTGGGGCAAATTGCCGGATTGAGCAACTTTTTCCTGTTCCGCATCTCGTACTACATCCTGCTTGGCTCGTTGAAACTGGTCTCGCTGGTGAGCGGTTTTGATATAACCTCTCTGGCGTCTCTGTATGCCTTCTAAGAGCATATGAATGCACTGACTTATCGTTTGTGGCAGGTGCGACAACAACTTGGCTCCGCGCCGCCTTTGACATCTGAAGAGCGCCTTGAGGTAGCGCGCTGGCTGCCAGTGCTGGCGCTGCCACTTTTTCAAAGCATGACGCGCGCCGACCAGCGGCATTCTTTACGGGTGTGCCGGGGGCTACAGGCGCGTGGGTGTGCCGACGAGGAGATGCTGGCTGCCGCGCTCTTGCACGACGTGGGCAAAGCGGAAGGGCGCGTGCCATTCTGGACCCGCCCGGTAATTGTGCTGGGCAAGCGCTGCGCCCCGCGCCTCCTGGCGCGGCTGGCCGTGTATCCCCATAAGGGGCAGGCACGCTGGCGGCGCTCGCTCAGCAATGCCTGGTGGCACGCCGAGATTGGCGCGGACATGGCAGCGGCGACTGGCCTGTCCGAACGCGCCGTGCTGTATATTCGCACCCATCACCAGGCCAGTGGCCCGGCGGCGGAACTCCATCTTGTAGACGAGGCTTCGTAGCTATGTTAGAGCAACTTGAACAGGATATGCGTGAGTATCCCTCGCGTGACGCGCATGATGGGCAACAGGCCAATTATGTTGTCCGTCTCCCCGTCTTCGAAGGACCCCTTGATCTGCTGCTGCACCTGATCGAAAAGCGCCAGATGGAGATTACCACCATCTCGCTGCTGGCCGTCACCGATCAGTACCTGGATTACCTGCGACGCTGGCAGGACGAGCAGATGCCCCTGGCAAACATGGCCGCCTTCATCTCCATTGCTTCGCGCCTGCTCTACATCAAATCGCAAAGCCTGCTACCGCACGCCTCTAAAGAGGAACTGGCGGGCGAGATGGAGAGCGCGGCAGTGATGGCCGAGGAGCTGCGCGCGCACCTGCTCGAGTACAAGCTGGCGAAAGAGATCGCCCGCTACCTGCGCCAGCGCGAGGAGGCGGGGCTGCAAACTCACGCGCGTTCCGGCCTGCTGGCAGGTATCGAGACGCAGCTTACGTGGTCGCCGCCCACAATCATCGGCTTAGAGGTTGACATGCTGGCCCAGGCATTCCAGCGCATCCTCGAACTTCGGGCGCGCGACGAAGCCGCCAGCGCGGCATTTCTCCCCCTGGCTCGCGTGCGCGTCAGCGAGCGCATCGCCGAAATCGTGGGCATCTTGAGTACGCGCCCCCATCTTTCGCTCACGGAACTGCTCGAAAACGAAACTTCTCGCCTCGTCATCATCGTCACTTTCCTGGCCGTCCTCGAATTGTGGAAGCACGCCCGTATCACCGTCGCGCAAAGCAGCCTCTTCAGCCCTATTGTGCTGGAGCGCGGCGAACGCTGGGAAGATAACGAGCAACTGGCCGTTGAAGAAGAATATTTATGAAACGGTTCCCCACACCGTCAGGAAGTCCCAGAACGATTGGAAACCTTCGGTGAACATATCGATTTCTACCTGCTTAAAAAGCGCGTCGAGACGCTCCTGTGAGGCAATTTTGGTACTCAGGAGAAAGGGCCGCGCCAGATGCATACCGGCAATGGTGGTCTCGCACATGGCGCGATGGGGTGCTGTGCCAAGCGAGTAATCGAGGCGGTGCCACGTCTGCTGTATATCGCGGCAGCCAGCATCGCGCAGTGACTGTTCCAGCGATTTCGTAACGCGCACACCCGATTCGGAATAGAGATGCACAAGGTTCATGGCATCGCTTACAATATGAAGAATTTCTTTGAGCGCCGCGCTGTTTGTCTCGCCCGCCACATCGCTTTCCGTGAGAACAATATGACCACCAGCACGAGCGACGCGCGCGAACTCTTTCACGACACCCGGCCACTCCATGCGCGGCAAGAACGAAGCCATGAAACGTGCATTGACGAGGTCGAAGCTACCGGAGGCGAACCCAAGCGGCTTGCGCACGTCCATAACCTGAAAGCGCACAGTAGTGTCCAGCCGCCGCACTTTTGCCTGCGCCTGCGCGTAGCCAATCATGGTGGCGTTGATGTCCACGCCTGTGACATGAGTACGAGAAAAGGTACTGCCAACGGAGAGCGCCCAACCACCGGGGCCGCAGGCAGCATCAAGCACGTCATGCACACCGTCCGGGTCGATAGCAGGCGGGAACAGGCTGCCTGTAGCCTCGTTTACGCTGCGATCCTGGTCGCTCAGGCGAGCATACTCAGCGCCGCTGCGCGAATCTATGATGTAGGTATCTTCATTAGCGGTGGTATCGTCCATATTGCCCATCCCTTCCTGTCCTTTTATGATAGTGGCGACTGCATGGGTCGCTACTACTATATAAATGCATCTGCTACGCATCTTGTTCAGCGATAGACGGTATTTTACCATAGCTTTGAGCAAACATCTACCAGAAGCCCATAGTCGTTCACAAAAGCCCTGCTGTCATCCGTCACTTCACCTGTCATCCTGAGCGCAGCGAAGGATCTCTCCCATCAAGCGGAGATCCTTCGCTGCGCTCAGGATGACAAATCACTCCCGATCCTGGTCGTTGATATTCATCAGCGTATTGTTTGACTTCGCAATAATCCTACATCATCTGGTATATGTCATTGACATTTTGTTGTATCTATGCTACATTACGTACAAGGACAACGTAAGATTTAAGTGATTGAGGCGTCTATGCATGAAAGCACCATCTACAATCGCTTGCCCGTTTTGCGGGCGGAGCGAGGTCTGTCGCGCCAGGAGCTTGCCAGAGGATTGGCAATTAACTATCAGACGATAGGCTACCTGGAACGCGGCGAATACAATCCCAGCCTCGAACTGGCATTCCGCATTAGCGATTACTTCGGCTTGCCCATCGAGGCCATTTTCTCACGCCAACCATTTAAACCTTTGAGTGAAGAAATCTATGCTTTACAACAAAGAAAAGAGGGAGAAAAATATGCAAGATGAACGCTCCTCAAGAACCCGGCGTCGCATCTTAGTGCTTGGCATGTGCCTGAGCTATCTTGGCTGCCTGCTGGCGCTGTGGTACATCTGGAACGCGCCCCGCCAGCCGTTTGATACGTTCTGGCTGCGCATTGGCGCGAATCGCTTCACACTTATTGTCATCCCGCTGCTTATCTTTTGCGCCTGTTATTTCAAACTGTGTTGCCTGAGCGGCGACATACTCAAAATGCGAGACAGGCAACTGGACGAACGCCAGCGCATGGTGCGCGACTCCGCCCATCGCACCGCCTACAAAATCGTCACCCTCCTCTGCCTGCTCATCCCCATCTACCTTGCCGCCCAGGGTCTCTTCGCAAACAACCAGACGCAACCAGCGAAAAGCGCCAGCCCGGCGCTTACGGCGCAGCCGCAAATGGTGATTGACTACACAACAAATTGGGTAATGACTACAGGAAGCGCATCGCCCCTGCATCATAATCTTATCCAACCTCAAGCTTCCATTACATGGATGCTGACTTCAGCAGATGACTTGCCCCTGCACGCCGCAACCCTCGTGAATCGGATAGAGTTAGCACAGGCTAATCTGGTAACGCCACCTGCCATCACTTCTCCTCATGCCTCGCTCAACGCGGGCGTCTACTATAGCCTCGTCCTGCTCACGCTGCTGATTATCGTGTACACTCTGCCAAAGGCGATCATCGCCTGGCGG
>DASTKD010000059.1:0-8896 GCA_035716135.1 Ktedonobacteraceae bacterium | reverse complement strand
CGATGCGACCGCGCAGGTATACCCGCGCGGTCGCATCGTCTTTATTCCTGCACTATTTTTCCATCCGCCAGCGTCCACAGAGTTCCGGCGAAGCGTTGAATGAACCAGCGATCATGTGAAACGGCGATGATGGGTCCCGGAAAGTCAAGCATGGCGCTTTCAAACGCTTCCAGCACATCGAGACTGATGTAGTTGGTTGGCTCGTCGAGCAAAAGCGCGTTGGGGCCTGCCGCCATCAGGCGCGCGATTTCCAGCTTGCGGCGCTGGCCGAGACTCAATTGTCCCACCTTCTTGTGCATATCTTCAAGTCGGAAGAGACCATAGCCGATCAGACGCCCGATGAACTCGCCCTCGTATCCCACCTGTCCGTAGCGGTAGCTATCAATGACGGTTTTCTTCATATCAAGCTGTGGGTCCTGCGGCAGGTAGCCAATACGCGCGCTTTCCACTATGTTGATTGAACCTCCGTCGGGCTGCTCAAGCCCCATGATGAGTTTCAGCAGGGTGGTTTTGCCCGCGCCATTAGGAGCAAAGAGCAGGATACGCGCGCGCGAACTGACGCTTATACTGGCGTCGCGCAACACGCATTGCGCTCCCCAGCATTTGGTGATATGGCTCACATTGATAACGCTCTCGGATTGCAGGGGTTGTGTATTGAAGAAAGCATTGACCTGCATCAGCGAAGGCGGTTTAGCTACGGGGTCTTCTTCGATGCGGCGCAGTTGTTCCTCGGCAGCCCGCACATTGCGCGAGATGGTGTTTTGTACGCGCCCACCGAAGAAATCATAGGCCATCTTATCGCCATCGCGCGGCGCTCGATTGTGCGCTACGTTGCGCCCGGTTTCGCGTATGCGTTTGCGCAGTTCCTTGATCTCTTCCTGCTGTCGTTCGTATTCTTCCTCCCACTTCGCGCGTTCAGCCGCCTTTGCCAGCACGTAAGCGTCGTAGTTGCCCTCGTACTTTTTGAGGTGATGGTTATGTTCGTCAATTTCAAAAATCTGGTTGACGGCGCGATTGAGAAACTGGCGATCATGCGAGACCAAAAGCGCCGCGCCCTTATAGTGCGACAGGTAGCTTTCGAGCCATTCGAGGCTGGCAACATCAAGATGGTTGGTTGGCTCATCCAGTAAGAGCAGGTCTGGCGAGCGCAGGAGCAGCGTTGCCAGACCCACGCGCGCCTTCTCGCCACCCGAAAGCGTTTGCATCTCGCGGTCGCGCGCGATATAGGAGATGCGCAGCCCATCCAGAATGGCATCGATTTGATGGTCTATATCATAGCCGCCGCGATCTTGAAAGCGGGTAGAGACGAGATCATACTCCTCCATCAATGCGGCAAGCCGTTCTCCAGGAGCAGCGCTCATGGCGCTTTCCAGCGCGCGCATCCGCTCCTCAAGTTGGCGCAGGTTGCCCAGAGACTCTAAAATCAAGTCCTGCATGGTGCGGCCATAAAATTCAGGAGTAGTTTGGGGCAGATAGCCAATTTCGGTAGAGGGCGCGAACGAGAACGAGCCAGCATCAATGCTTTCCTGACCCACGAGGATGCTCAACAAAGTGGTTTTGCCGACACCATTTGAGCCGACAATGCCCACACGGTCGCCAGCATTGATAACGAAAGAAATGTCTTCGAGGACGGTAATTGCGCCAAAAGCCTTAGAAAGATTGCGTACAAAAAGCATCCCATTTTCTCCATATCGAATATAAACAGAGGGGTGACAGGTTAGCGGAGAATGGAAATGCTCTTCAAGGGTCTGCTCCTTTGTCTGGCAAAAAGTGTTTTCTTAGTCAGGTCTTAGTCTATTTTGATTATAAAGGAGACAAGCGCGTGCTGTCAAATGATGCATTTTCGTGGTCATTCCAGCCCAATGTCCCACGCCTGTTGCAGATCGGCCTTTGAATAGCATTGAAAGGCCATAAGGGTATTGGTCTTCGTGATGCCGGAGAGCTGCACCATGCGGCCGGTAACGACTTCGGCCAGGTCTTCGTATTTGTGCAGGCGCAACAGGGCCACCAGGTCGTATTCGCCGGTGACAGAATAGACTTCGGCGACCCCTTCGATTTCCAGCAGGCTCTGGGCAATCTCGTTGACCTGCCCGCGCTGCACATTGATAAGCACGACGGCGGATACCATAACGATGCTCCTTTATTATTCATTTGTAGGGACGCGATAAATCGCGTCCGCCTACACATCACTGACCAACATGGTACCGCCCAACGCGGACGCGATAAATCGCGCCCCTACAAACATATATATATCAATTACACGCCCACGGGTGGCGGCGGTACCTCTGGCAGCTTTGCGCTGATGCGCAGGCCGATGACGCGCAGCTTTTTCGTCAGCGAATCCATCGCGTAGCGCGGCGATACCCAGGGATCGCCGCCCATTGAGAGAATACGCTGCACCATGTCGGGATCGGGCGAAATGCCCCGGAAGGCCCTGGGCGCGTATTGCTCGATGGCTGTATCTATGACCTGCGCGTAAGCGTTGTCGCGGTGAATCATGTCGCGCAGGAATTTTACGCCGAAGACGACGTGACGCGATTCGTCACGCGCGACGGCGGTGAAACCACCACGAAAGGCCGGGAAGAGGTTGTTGGTGCGATAAATCTCCAGCATGTTACGCTGGCCGGCCAGTGCCATCGTGGCTTCGACGACGATATGGTAAAGCGTAACACCCTCAACAAGATGGGACAGGTTGCGTGGCTCCCGCCGGATGCGCTCGGCTACTTCTGTGAGCGAATCGATAAGGATGAACTTCAGGTCGTCGTTGACGTACTGGCGGGCGAAAGCCAGCGAATCTTCGATCTTGCCGTTTTCGACACCCATCACATCGCGGAAGAAGCGCTCGAAGAAGATGGTATGGCGCGCCTCGTCAACAAGTTGAGTGGTGAGGAAGATGCGCATATCTTCGTCGGGCATCGCCAGCACATAGGGAGCCAGCGTATCCGTCACACATGCTTCGCCCTGAAAGAAGGCGGACAGCGCGTAGATACGCATATTGCGCTCATCCTGGGGCATGGCCTCCCACTGCTTCCTGTCCTCGCTGAAGTCGATGTCCTGGGCTTTCCACTGCTGGCGTTCCCAGCGATAGTACAATTCGCGGTAAGTGGGCAGGTACACTAGCCCTTCGTCGATGATGTGTAGCACATTATCGATGGGGGTTTGTTGTAATTGTGACAGAGGGGCTTCCTCAAGGGGCATATCAATTGACATGGTGTTTCCTCAACTCCTTTTTGTCGATCTTGCCCACGCCATTGCGCGGCAAAATATCCAGAAACTCAAGCTCGCCTGGCGTTTTGTAGTTCGCCAGCTTTTCACGACAATACGCTTTCAGTGTTTCGGCATCCACCTCGCCACGCTTTACCACGAAGGCTTTGACCTCTTCACCCATGCGCTCCGAAGGGACGCCGATCACCGCCGACTCGATCACCGCCGGGTGGCTGTTTAGCACCTCTTCGACATCGCGTGGGTAAATATTGAAGCCACCGCGAATAATGAGGTCTTTCTTGCGTTCAACGATATACAGATAGCCATCTTCGTCAAACCGACCCATATCGCCCGTATGCAGCCAGCCGTTACGCAGCGTGGTCGCGGTGGCGTCGGGCATATTGTAGTAGCCCTTCATGATATTGGGGCCGCGCGCGATAATTTCGCCAACTTCGCCCACCGGTACATCGCGGTCGTTGTCATCGACAATGTGCAACTCAACGCCAGAAACGGGTTTGCCAACCGAACCGGGCTTGACCGGCATATCCTGGCTATGCCCCGTCAACACCGTCGTGGCCTCTGATAGGCCGTAGCCCTCAAGTATCTGGCAGCCAAACTTTTTCTGAAAGCCCTCTAAGATCGCCAGGGGCAACGGGGCCGAGCCGCTGACACAGTAGCGCAGGCTGCTCGTATCGTACTTCTCAGCATCGGGCGTATAGAGCAACGCGACAAACATGGCAGGCACACCCGCGAAGGCGTTGACATGGTGGCGTTCAATGGCGGAAAGCACCGCGTTTGTATCAAAGCGCGGGTGCATGATAAATTTTGTGCCGCTCAGGTAGCCAACGTTCGAGACGGTCAGGCCAAAGGCGTGCGCCAGTGGCAAGATAGCTAGCTGCACGTTCGTCTCCTGCTCGCCATTCGTACTTTCACCCCTGCCGGCTACCGTGTTAGAAATGACGTTGCGATGTGTTAATTCTACACCTTTAGGACTGCCGGTAGTGCCGGATGTGTAAAGAATGACGGCGGTATCATCTGGCGTCAAGTCGACGCCAGGCAGGTCATCAAGATAATCGCCCGCGCTCGCGCTACCGCGTACTACCACATCCTTATAGCGCAAAGTCTCGTAGGGCAGCGATGAATCACGTTCGGATGATGGCGTCCCTTCGTTGCCCGTCGCAATGACATAGCGCATAGTAGGAACATCAGCCAGCGCTGCGCGCAAGAGTGGCAGCAGGATAGGGCTGGTGATGATGGCTCTGGCGGCGGAGTTCTGGGCGATGTAATGCACCTCCGGCGCTTTGAGCAGGGGCATGACGGGAATGATTATCGCTCCGGCGCGCGCAATGGCCTGGTAAGCAACGATCACTTCCGGGCAGTTCAGCATCATGACGATGACGCGATCTCCCTTTGTGATACCGAGCGCGCGCAGGCCAGCCGCCAGTTGGGTGGCTTCTCTGGCAATCTCAACATTGGTACAGGCGCGTATCTCCTGTCGTTGCACATCTTCGTAAATCAGGGCGGTATAGGGGTCGAAATGCAGGCAGTTGTAAATAGACAGGTCATACATAACGCGCAAATCTTCAAGTCCCATGCTGCGTTTATTTTGCGTCATGCATTTACCCCGGTCGTTTGTGTTAGAGGAACGACAACTTCGGCTTCGCCAATGGTGACGTTCTCGCCACGCTGGTTTTGCGCCTGGCATTCAATGGTGATGGTTGTTTGTCCGCCAGCGACCGTAATATTTTTCACAAGGCCGTGACAAGTGAGCGTATCGCCCAGGCGCACCATACCAACGTAACGCACTTTGAGACTGGCGAGCAGCGCCTGCGGATCAGAAGTTATCTGCTGAGAAATGTATTGTCCGAGAAAGGCCATGCTCAGCATACCATGAGCGATGATGCTATCAAGCCCCACGCGATGCGCGGCCTCTTCATTGAGATGAATGGGATTGGAGTCACCCGATGCTACCGCATAGCGGTTCAACTGCTCCTGCCTGATGGGCGGTTTGACCATCGGAGGAAGCTCTTGACCAACGACAGTATCTAAAATGCTCACGCTTTGCCTCCATATCAGGAATCAAGAGCCAGTAACAACAGTTGGAATACAGAAAAAACAATCCCTGTCCAACCCCACAAATTTCTTCTATGTAAGTGTACAAGCCTGTTGAGCATCTGTCAATCAATGGTATCGCTGAAAGGAGCTTAAAAGACGGGGTGCATGGTGCGCCAGGGACTGGACGTGCTTTCGATAACCGCTGGTTGCCAGCCCGGTTCGCCGTAGAGAATATCGGGATTCCAGCGCGGGTTTTTAGAGTAGTAGCGATAGCGAATATGCCAGGCACGCTCTACTTTTTGCTTTTCGTGAAAGGCCGTTTCCAGGCCGAGCCGGAAGCTCAATAACTGGGCGAAATAGGGTTGCAGGCGGTACTCCATTGAGTCTGTATCAAGTTCATGCTCGGTAAACGCCATTTGCAGATCGAAGCAGCAGGGGTAATGCATCACTTCGGGGTCGCGGTCCTCTTCGTCGGAGTGGTGAATGAGGACGAGCATACCCAACAACTCAAACTGGTAATATGGCTCTCCCGAAAAGAAGGTTTGTTTGAATGGAGGCAGTGAGAAGAGACTACGTATCTCCGCAGCGAGTTGCGGCAGAGGCTTGTCTGTTTTGATACAGATTTGAAACGACATACAGAACTCTCCTTCAAGGAAGGGACTCAGGCGCTATCTGGATTTATCTTACGCCGCTATGAAACTGGTGTCAAGCATTTTAGCTCAGGTTTATGATTGACAGACATTCGTCACTCTCTGTGTAACAGGTTAATGAATTCTGCTATAATAGTGCTTGCAGTAAAATAAAAAGGAAGGAAAATAAGCGGTGAATACGGGGCCGGAAGCCTTGTCTCCCGGCGATATATTACAAAATCGCTATGTGATTATATGCAAAATTGGCGGCGGCGGCATGGGTACTCTTTATAAAGCCAGTGATAGTCGTATGGCGAATCGCGACGTTGCGATCAAAGAAATGAAACAGCACAATCTGAACACTGCGCAGCTTGAGCAGGCTCGCAGGCGTTTTGAGCGTGAAGCTGCCCTTTTGAGCCTGGCTCAGAACGAACATCTGCCGCGCGTCTATAATTTCTTTGAGGAGCAGGGACGCTATTATCTCGTCATGCAATTTATCGAGGGAGAAACGCTCCTGCGACAATTAGAGCGCAAGCAGGGACCATTACCCATGCTGGTGATACTGGCGTATGCGATCCAGCTTTGTGATGCGTTGACCCACCTGCACACGCGACGCGACCCGATTATTTTCCGTGATCTGAAGCCAGCCAACATTATGATTCAGCCCGACGGGCATCTTTTTTTGATTGATTTTGGTATTGCGCGTAATTTTAAGATCGGACAAACGAGCGACACAGAAATATTCGGTACGCCCGGATACATACCTCCTGAGATGGCGGTAACGCAGACAAATGCGCGTTCCGATCTTTTCAGCCTGAGCGTGACGCTCCACTATGCCCTGAGCTGTCAATTGCCCGCTTATGTTGAACGAAACAGGGTTTTTATACCGGCGCTATCCTCTCGACTCGGCGGATCAGCCGAACTACACGAACTTATCCTGAAGATGGTGCAAATTGCGCCTGATATGCGTCCAAATAGCGCGGCAGAGGTCAAACGCCAGCTCGAACGTATTTACCGGCAAATTCTGGCTGACCAGGTGAATGCCGCCCAGGCAGCTTCTTACTCTGGCTTCTATGCGGACCAGACCGAGCCGGGAACACGTTTTTTGCCTCGCTGGCGATCCCCTCTAACGAGGCTGGAAAAGCTGCCTGGTCTGTTGTTACGCGGGGTTGCCCTCTTGCTACTGCCGCTTATGGTAGTCGCCAGCAAGGTACTCGCGGTAGCTGTGTCAGAGGATGTACGACGCGACCTCTACGATCGGTACCTGTTTTTACGAGCGAGACTCAATAACACCGGCATCTGGAGCGCTCGGTTTTTATTGCTGCTCGTGAGCATCCTGACAGGCACGATCGCGCTGAGTACCACCATTTATAGCCATTTCGGCGCATCAATCGAGCGGGTAGAGTTTGGCCTGGCGTTTGTATTACTGGTAACGATTATTCTGATCGGCGGACAGCTCAATAATCCCGTGCCACGCAATATCATGCTTTGCAGTGGTTTTTGCGTAACGATTGCTTTCTTGACGCTACTGACCTCAGCCGCCTTTCAGACAGCCCCGGATGGTTCGGCTCAATCAGTCACAGTAAACCTGCTCATGATCTCTGGCCTGATTACGATAACGTCGATAGCGCTCCTCGGCGCTATTGTGATACGCAAACACTATAGTCAGGGTACCAAACCCGCGCATGGTTTCACGCGACTCAGTCATGCAGGCGTAGCAGCAGTTGCCGGTGTGTGCTTCCTCATGCAATTCGCTTTTGGCAGGCAGGAGCAAATCATTTTCTTCCCTTCCACCTTTCGTCCATTCGCTACTGCTCTATCTCCTGGGGTAACGCTCAATATCGTCCCGCTGATCGTGCTGGTCTCCGTAGGGGTCATTTCCCTGTTACGCTTCTCACAACCATTCAAGGGATTTGATCGCGTTATGCTCTTCATACTCTGTCTGCTTTATGTGCCAGTACAATACACATTTGGCCTGAATGCGCTGAATCATGCTTTTCCCACAGCTTTCCAGCCCGGTCTGGTCATAATTAACCTGCTTATGCTGGCTGTACCTCTCCTACTGGCCTTCTTAGCTTTCTTTCCACTGCCAGGCCATATGGCCTGGGTCATGCTCCTGCCACTTTTCGCTGTGAGCCTGGGGGTTGGCTGGCTGCAGGGTTTTCTGGGAAACGAGGAGCCTTTTTCCATGCTCTCCTCTAATTCACAACAGGTGACAGAGAACTTACCTCATCTCTCCATATTCGGGCAGGTTGTTTTCTTCAGCCTGGCAATCGCGCTCGTGTTGCTTTGCGGCGGGGTCTTTTTTTCCCGACGCCGCACACCTGCTCGCGCGCGGGGGCGATATAGCTCTACACGGGCGAATACTGGTGCGACTTCCAGAATACCCAACGCGGCAGACCGCATCGGTCTTTTGAGCGTAACACTGAGCTGCGGCGCTGTTCAATGGGCATTCTGGCAACGTATGTTACAAAACGCTCCAACACTCACTTCATCGGCGCAAAGCGTCAATGCCCTCTATGCCCCTCTTGTATCGCTGGGGGTTGGCTACGCGGCCATGGCCCTTGCCTTTCTGGCGACAGGTATCGCGGCAGCAAGCACTCTTTTCAACCTGTCACAAAACCATCCCCGCGTCGAAGGGCTGCTGAAATTCATGGATCGTGTGACCGTACTGGGCGTCGCCATCATAAGCCTGTTGCTGCTAAGCTTCTTCGGCAATAATGGTGGATGGCTGGCAAGCTCTATCAATCTCAACAACTCGCCATCGCCGGAATCGTTCAGTTCATCCGGGTCGTCCTTTACGATTCACTTTAGCCTTATTCTGATTATCCTGATCGCCTTTTTCAGCTTGCTCGCTCTCTTTCGGTTGACACGCGCTTTTGGTTGGGCCGAACGAACATTGATGCTGCTGTGCGGAATCGGAGTAATGCTCATGTTAACCGACACGCTGGACATGCAGCAACTCTCTCTCCTTTCAGCGAGCGCGCAGTACATTACAGGCAACCTCT
>DASTKD010000058.1:0-2710 GCA_035716135.1 Ktedonobacteraceae bacterium | reverse complement strand
TCATCGCGCTCGGCGAAGCGTTGCTCACCGTTGTGCCATTCACTGGCGGCGGCGTCGGCCTCGTCGAAGGCGGCATGTTTGCCATGATCGCCCTCTTCAGCGCCAATACCAGCGTGGCTGCTGCCGCTATCCTGACAGATCGCACCATCAGCCTGTTCAGTATCCTGGTGTTCGGCTTCATCGTTTTCATGGTCGCCTTCGGACGCGACGCGCGCAAAGCCACCCTGAGACAGAAAACTGCCTGAGAACAGGTACAAGAACTTCGCCACCTGCGGTGGCTTACCCTTGAGTGAGAGATGAAGATGGGCAGCCTGCAGGCTGCCCATCTTCATCTCTCACTCAAAAACTTTACGAAGCGCCGTCGGCGCTGAGGAATCAATATGCAAGAGAATACTGTCCTGTTGGATTGTAATAGTAATCTGGACGACGCGGATACTGATGCAACGCTCCAAAGTGTACTCTCATCGGGATTGCTGGAGCAGACCGTGAAGCATACCTTGCAGGCCGTGAACATCTCACAAACCGTCACGCTCTCGCTGCTGATTACGGACGATACGGAGATGCAGGCACTGAACAGCCAGTATCGCCAGCAGGACAAACCTACCGATGTGCTTTCGTTCCCCCTGCTCGATGAACCGCTGGTTGACGCGCCCGTCAATCAACTCTGGCAGGCGGAAAGCGAATTTGGTGAAGAGCCGCTAGAGAAGGATGCGCGTCCGGCCTTCATCACGCCATCGAATATGCCAACCAACCTGGGAGATATTGTGATCTCCTGGCCTACTGTCAGGCGACAGGCGGAGCAGGCCGGACATCAAGCTGTTTACGAACTGCTGTACCTGCTGTCACATGGCACGCTGCACCTGGTCGGCTATGACGATCAAACCGAAGAGGGCTACCAGGCAATGGTACGTTTGCAGGAATCTGTCATGCAAGAAATCGATTGGGATGCACTTTCGCAATGAGTACGCCGCCACCATTGCCCCGAAAAACAGGGCTGGCAAAATTTATCACCAGCTTTGGCTTTGCTTTCAGCGGCCTGTGGCACGCCATTCGCACGCAGGTCAACATGAAGGTGCATATCTCCCTGGCCGTCATTGCCATTGTGCTGGGCATCATTCTCCATATCTCGGCGGTCGAGTTTGCTATCATCTTCCTGGCAATCGCAGGGGTACTGGTCGCGGAGATGTTCAACACGGTGATAGAACTCTGTGTAGACCTGGCTTCGCCCGACTACCATCCACTGGCAAAGACGGCCAAAGATGTGGCAGCCGGGGCGGTGCTGCTCAGCGCGATAATGGCGATCATTATCGCACTATTTATTTTTGGGCCGCACCTGTGGGCATTACTATTCCGTTAGGAGCAGGTTATTTCACACGCGAGACGTACTGACCGCTGCGTGTGTCCACGCGGATCTTATCGCCAGGATTGACAAACAGGGGAACATTGATGCTTGCGCCCGTCTCTAATATGGCGGGTTTGGTCACGTTGTTGGCGGTATCACCGCGCACGCCCGGCTCAGCGCTCTCTACCAGCACTTCTACAAAGTTCGGCAGTTCGACGGCAATAATCGTATCGGTCTCACTATCAACCAGCAATTCCACAATATCCTGCTCTTTGAGGAAACGTATCGCATCCCCTAGCATCGATTTGGCGATAGGCTGCTGGTCGAAAGTTTCGGTATTCATGAATACATAATCTTCGCCATCGATGTACAGGAACTGCCAGTTCTGATGCTCAACGCGCACCGAATCGATCTCTTCGCCCGCGCGGAAACGCTGCTCGATAACCCGCCCGGTGCGTAAACTCTTCAGGTTCACGCGCACAAACGCGCGCCAGTTTCCCGGACTAACATGATGGAACTCTGTCACCGTATACAAATCGTTGTTATAACGAATAACCATGCCATTATAAAAATCGGCTGTTGTTGTCGCGCCCAATGGAGTAAATTCCTTTCCTTACTTCAACTATCTCGAACCTTCAGGATTATAGATGAAAAGGGTGCATACTGTCAAAGAACCTTCGCCAGTTGCTCCACCTGGTCAGAGAATTTCGCCAGGCGTTTCTTCTTTAAGTTCTCGCGTAAAATCCAGTTGATGTCGGCATCGCCCCAGGAGGCGCACTCGCGCATCAAAGCAAAACCCTGTTCGGGCAGGGCGGCGGTAATCACGCTGAGAGTATAGCCTGTTGCCTGGCGCAAAGCCCTCACATCCTCGCGTTTGCGTTCGGACCGGGGAATGGCGTGAAAGCGTCTCACAATGACTTGTTGCATCTCGAAGGCCGCTTCTCTCATCGCGGCATCATTCATGAGGGCTGGTTCAGCGATGGCGGCGATACTGGCGCGTTGCTGCCAGCAATTGCCCTCGCTGGCCCAGATGCGCAAACAGGCCCTTGTTTCTTCCGGCACAGCTTCCAGCAGCCGTTGAAAGGCAATGGCTGTCCCTTCGCGCACCCGCCAGGAGCCATTACAGGCAAACTCGCTCAAACGCGCCAGCATCTCGTGACGCCACGCCGCGTATACCGAGGCGCACACTCCACAGGCTACGACGCCGCATAGGACCACAAATTCGCCGGGAGTATTGACCTCCAGCGTTTTTTCATCGCGCGTCAAATGCTCTATGACGCGCCTGACATCCTCCGGTCCGGCGCTCACTGCTTCCGCCAGTAAGCCAGCAACATCGTCCACCAGCTTCAAATTTGCGCGCGGCCCCGG
>DASTKD010000057.1:0-2868 GCA_035716135.1 Ktedonobacteraceae bacterium | reverse complement strand
CATCAGGGCGAGTTGAATGTGGACGTGCTTGACCACGATGCCTGTTTGAAGCTTGCTAAATGGTTTGAAGACCGGTGGCAAGATCGCTGGTGTCTGGATATTTCGAAAGAACTGGTCAGCATTATAGAGGAAAGCTGGGCGCGTGAAACACCGCTTTCTCCCTATCATATTTACATCAAGATGGCCTATCATCTTTCCCAGGAAGCGCGAGCGGGATTAGCGGAATTCAGCATTCCACGTGATATTGGTTCTAAACTTTTTGATTTCCAGAAAGCGGCGGTTAAAATCGCGGCTCATCACCTGAATAAGCGCGGCGGTGTATTGATCGGGGACGTGGTTGGACTGGGGAAAACGCTGATGGCAACCACACTTGCGCGTATCTTTGAGGATGATTATTTTCTGGAGACGTTGATTATTTGCCCCAAAAACCTCGTGCGTATGTGGGAAGATTACGCTGCTCAGTATCGCTTACATGCCAGGGTTTTGTCGATTAGCCAGGTGATGCGCGAATTGCCGGACATGCGCCGCTATCGTCTGGTGCTGATCGATGAGAGCCATAATTTACGCAATCGTGAAGGGAAGCGTTTCAAAATTATTCAGGAATATATCGAGAAGAACGAGAGCAAAGTAATTCTGCTCTCCGCTACTCCCTTTAATAAAGCATTCACGGATCTTTCCAATCAGTTGCGCCTTTTTATTCCTGAAGATAAGAATATCGGCATACGCCCCGAACGCCTGTTGCGCGAGATGGGCGAAACCGCGTTCATTCGCCAGTATCAATCTCCCGCTAATACGCTCAAAGCCTTTGAAAAAAGCCTGTATGCCGATGATTGGCGCGAATTGATGCGGCTGTACATGGTGCGGCGCACGCGCTCTTTCATTCAGGAGAATTATGCCGAGAGCGATGCGCATGGGCGCAAGTATCTCACCTTCGGCGACGGAACGCGCTCCTACTTTCCAACGCGCGCGCCGAAAACAGTAAGATTCAGCATAGCGGACTCCGGCGATCAGTATGGACAACTGTATGCCATACGCATCGTCGATACTATCAATACCTTGAACTTGCCGCGCTATGGCCTGGGGAACTACGTGGCCGCCAGGCCGAAAGAGCCGCCCACAGCCGCGGAAGCGAAATTGCTGGACGATCTTTCGCGCGCGGGCAAGCGTTTGATGGGCTTCTGTCGCACGAACCTCTTCAAGCGGCTCGAAAGCAGCGGCGCGGTGTTTATAGAATCGCTCGAGCGCCATATTTTGCGCAACTATGTCTATCTGCACGCCATCGAGCAGGGATTGCCCCTGCCAATTGGCACGCAGGATTCGGGCTTGCTCGCTACTGACATCAACGATGAAGATACGGATGCGCTCGACTCAGAAGGCACGCTTAATGATGAAGAAGAGAACAATATTGCTGCAAGTACGATAGAAACTCCCGCTTTTCACAGCGAGGCCGAATTTCAGCGACTTGCTGCTGGCGTCTATGCCGAATATGCAACGCGCTACAAAAGTCGCTTCAAATGGGTGCGCCCGCATCTATTTCATAAGAGCCTGGCGCGCGACCTGCGTAGCGACGCGCTGGCGCTGCTCGGTATATTGCGGATAGCGGGCAGATGGAACGCTCGTGAGGATGAAAAGCTCAAGGCGCTTATCTGGCTGCTGACAGAAAGGCATCCTGGCGAGAAAGTACTGATCTTCACACAGTACGCGGACACCGTGCGTTACCTGGAAACAGAATTGCAGCGCCGGGGGCTGGCAAAGATAGTGGGGGTGACGGGCCAGACGCCCGATCCGACCTCTCTGGTATGGCGTTTCAGCCCGGCCAGCAACAACAAATGCCAGGAAATCGATGCCGGGCAAGAATTACGGGCGCTCATCGCTACCGATGTTCTCAGCGAGGGGCAAAACTTGCAGGATTGCGCCATCGTGGTAAATTACGATCTTCCCTGGGCCATCATTCGCCTGATCCAGCGCGCGGGCCGTGTTGACCGCATTGGGCAGCAGGCCAACGAGATTTTTTGTTATACGTTCCTGCCTGCTGATGGCGTGGAACGCATCATTCGCCTGCGCGAGCGTATTCGCGGTCGCTTGCGCCAGAATGCCGAAGTGATCGGCACGGATGAAGCGTTCTTTGAGGATGACCAGAATAATCAGGCGGTGGTTGACCTGTATAATGAGAAGGCCGGTTTGCTGGATGGGGACGCGGACGGAGAGGTTGATCTGGCATCCTATGCCTACCAGATATGGAAAAATGCCATCAGCAATGATGCCAGCCTGCAAAAGATGATTCCCGATTTGCCGCCGGTGGTATACTCCACCAAAGCTTTTACTCCCTTTGATGGTGAATCTGCCGGGGCGCTGGTTTACATGCGCACGACAGAGGGTAACGACGCGCTGGTCTGGATCGATAAAGAGGGCAAGAGTGTAACGGAGTCGCAATTAGCCATTCTCAAGGCGGCAGAATGCGCGCCGAAAACGCCCACGCTGCCCAGGCAAGAACAACATCACGCGCTGGTACAAAAAGGCGTCGAACTCATCGTTTCCGAGGAGAAGTCGATGGGCGGGCAACTGGGACGCCCATCAGGAGCCAGGTTCCGCACCTACGAGCGGCTCAAACAATATGCCACTGCCATGCAGGGAACGCTGCTTGTCACCGATGAACTCCGCAAAGCCATAGAGGAAATTTATCGCTACCCCCTGCGCCAATCTGCCGTTGATACGCTCAATCGCCAGTTGAAAAGCGGCATCAGCGACGAACGCCTGGTAGACCTCGTGCTGGCACTACGCGACGAAGACAGGCTCTGTATCATCAACGATGAGGCGCAGGCGCAGGAGCCGGTGATTTTGTGTTCAATGGGGTTGGTAGTAAACTTG
>DASTKD010000056.1:0-7106 GCA_035716135.1 Ktedonobacteraceae bacterium | reverse complement strand
AAGCGGTTGTCATCCTTCGCTTCGCCTGTCATCCTGAGCGCAGCGAAGGATCTCTCCAACAAGCCAGATCCTTCGCTGCGCTCAGGATGACAATCCCGGTCTTGGTGGAAAATGTTCATTACACGCACAGCGTAAGGCCAGACGGCCATACTCACCAGCGCAACACTGTAGATAATCACTCCGATTGCCAGCAAAATCCACATGATTGAAAACGGTACATTGCCCGGCCAGAACCTGCTCGCAAGCGCGACCAGGATCGATGCCAGCGCGCAGCCGGGCATTGCCAGGAGCAGCGCATCGAAGATATAGACCTCCATACGCAGAGATTGCGGCCAGCCCAGTTGATCCAGGGTGCGCGCCTCATTTCTGCGTCCGACGCCGATCAATATACCAGCCGCGCCACTTGCCAGCAGGCAGATCAACATACAGAGTACAAAAAGGGCATTTTGCAGCGCATCGACTCCATGCGTGATCTGCACTGCCACGCCCACTACACGCCATGTGGTCGTAAGTGTGTTATTTGTATTCCCGCTTGCAAGTGTTACACGACGCGTTGAAGAACCATCGAGGATGTCTACATGCAGTCCAGTGCGCGCCGTGATCGTGGCGGCGGTAGATTGCAAGAGAGCAAGGCTTTTAGCGTTGTATTGATCGACTCCGCGCAGGCGAACATACAGGCCGGAATAACATTGTTCTCCATTCACAGTACACGCCTGAGCAAGCGGCAGAAATTGCAACGCGCCCGGCAGCACGGGCATGTGTTCGGGACTGGTGAGCGGCAACACTTTCACCTGTTGTCCTGTTTCCGGCATAGAGTCGCTTGCTCCATCACCTGCCAACATCAGGTGTTGTTGCAACAGCGTTCGATAGACATTGCCCTGCGTATCCGTACCTGAAGCATCTGCGGTTAGTTGTCCTTGCGAGAGTTGCTGTGGTGTCGCGCTATAACGCGCCTGGGAGTAGCGTAAAAGTTGCACGTCCTGCACAACATAGGTGACATATCCGGTTTGCGCGGGAACGGGTTGCCAGCAAATCGATTTTGTGGATTGCGCGATGCACGATGGGAGCATGGTCAGTTGACCATTGAGCTTATCAATATGTATGGTCAAGTGGACGGATGCGGTTACGTTACTTCCTTCCAAAAAGTATGATTGCAATATAGACTCTTGTGCGGGAGCAACGCCAACCAGCAATTGCAGCGCGGGAACAGACATGGGGTATACGACCGGAGGAGCATTTGCCGGGAGAATAAGATGCTGCACTGGGGGATTAAGCATCGGTTCTTCGCTCGTCAGACTGGCGAGGTCTGACACCTCGATATAGTTTATTATGTTGCTCGCCCACTGCTCCGCGCCCGTCCATTGCGCGGTTATGCGATAGATACCTTTCTGCTTCAAAATTACTGGCGTTACTACATCGAGGCGACGCCATCCTACGGTAGCAAAAGGCAGGATTTGTGTTACCCCGGCAAGAGAGGCGATGTTAGCAACCTGCTTTGCACTGATACCGCCGTAGTCGTCCAATGCGCTCTGCGGGTTAATCCAACCGGCGCTGCGTTCGGGTTGGCTCACTGCCGATTGCGGGCGCACCAGCAAATCAGCAGAGTCGCGCCAGCTAGCAGCGATTTGCTGGCGTGTGAGCGTACTTGAGACATCATGCAGCGCTCCGATGGCTTGCGCCACGCCGACGATCAGCAGCAAAGCCAGCGTCACCGGAATGGCCTGACCTATCCGCCCGCGCAAGCTGCTCAGCGAGAAGCTCATTACTGCTCTTAGAGCCTGTAATGCCGATCCCTTCATTTCAAGCGGATTTTCGCTTTTTTTGCGTTCGCTAAATCGCACATTCGACTCCGTTTTCAAGGCGCAATGGTTGGCGTCGGTATATTCTTCTCTATACGCCTCTCTTTGAGCGATATTACCGTCACAACCATACGACTGTACTGCATGTTATCCACCTGACCTATCAGAGTAAAGGGGCGTATCATGCCGGGATAGACATCTTCCGCGACGCCCCCGGCCTGTCCAACCACGCTTCCAGCGCTATTGTAAAATGTGGCGATAACAGTGACATCGTAGGGAAAGCGATCTTTCTGGCTGGTATTTTGCAGCGTGCCATCCACTTCGGCCTGCGCGTCCAGCATGATGATACGGGCAGAAAGAACATGGAACAATTTCAGGCGCGGATCAGTCTGCGCTGTTTGTTGCGAACCGGGCCATCTGCATGAGGCGAGGAGCAGGAGAAATATACATATTACGGCATAAGCGATCAGTTTTTTTATTTGCTGTATCACGAACAACCTCCCACGTTATAAGATGCGCCCAGACGCGCTTCTCCTGGCGCGGGCAGCCCCATCGCCTGCATCAATTGCGGCGCGATCATAAAGGCGGAGAAATTCGCGTCATGGTTCGTATGCGGGCAGGCACCGGGGCCGGAAAGGGCCAGCAGCGTTTGTTTGCTGCTACCCTGGCCCGTGCTTCCCATGCCATAGAAGTTATCAGCGTCGGTATGGTTGGCCTGCGCCTGGCTGGTCGTCAGGGCAATCAACGTGTTCGAGAGCATTCCTTGCTGCCCCAGCCAGGCGAGCAGTTGACCAAAGGTTTGATCGGCCAGCTGTAACGCTTGCTGGTAATCATCGCCCGGCGCATCGGGGCTGGAACTGGCATCGAGAGCAGAGAGGGCTGGTAGTTCGCCATAGAGCATGAAGCCGTTGGGATTCTGCCGACCCGTCTGAACCGCCGTCTGCATCTGCGCCAGCCAGGAGCTTGCTGAAAAGCTGCTGGAACGTTGCAAAATATCCAGGTTGCGCGTCGTGGCATCGCTCAAAATGAAGTCGCTGCCTGCTACAACGCCAGTTTGCATCCCATAGCCCTTCGCCACGTCAAAGATAGATGCCTGCCCAAAGAGGTGCGCCGTCCGTCCACCGGTAAACCAGTAGGTGGTATCTACATTGTCGGGCAGTCCCCAGGGAACTGGATGCGGCCAGGGATCGTGGGTCGCCCACTGTGGATAAGCGCCTGTCAGCAAGGAGTACTGGTCGAGCGGCCTCCAGCCATACGGCCACCAGAGCGATGACGCAAGGTTGGCGCGTTGCAGGAAAGCGCGCAGGTTGGCAGTCTGGTCGAGCAAGGCGGGATCATCGAGGAGTGAAGCGGCATAAAAGCCGCGCACATCGATCAAGATCAGGTTCCTGGCCTGATGCGCCCCCACTATGCGTTTACCCGGCGCGGCAATCGCCTGCAACGGCAACAGTAAATGCGCGCGATTCCCTTTGAGCGCAATCGACGAAAAGACGCGCTCGCCGTAATATTTCCCATCACCCATGATGTAATAGCGGCTGGCAACAACCGTATAAAGTCCTTCGGCTATATGAAAGAACCTGTAATTACCCTGCGCGTCGGTCAGCATATGCAGCGCAGCGCTGGTTGGCTGACCTACCTGCACAGGCAGGTCTAGCCACACAATCGCGTTTGCTATGGCCTGTCCACTCTGCGCATCGACGACAGAGCCAGCAAGCGTATAGCCGCCCTGCTTGAACTGAAAGCCGGGAATGATACCCTGCTGCACGGTAATATCCGGGTCGTCGTCTTCGGGATCATGCGCATCGCCCACTACTGGCTGAAAAGAGGGGGTTGGTACAACAAGCACCCGGCGCGCGGGCGGCGGCGTCTGTAACTGCAAGAGCGTGTAACCCACGCTCCCTAACAGGGCAAGGCATAACACTATGCTGCCAGCAATGATTAGCTTTCTACGCTTCCCACGCTTGCCAGTATGTATGATTTCATCCGTTTTTTCAGCCCATTGTGTTCGCATGTATTTTTACCATCTACAATCGAAAGGCAAATATGCCCCGGTCGCCGAGAGATGCCTGGTAGAGTACGCCCTGAGCTGCCACCGGCGAAGCGCGTAATTCTCCCAGCTTCCACACCGCTTTTTGTTGTCCCGTCAGTGCATCAAAAAGCTGCAACTGTCCACCTTGCGTGGCAAGCGCCAGCCACGTTTGCTGTGAAGTTTGCAAGACTAAAGGAGCAGTATTGATGCTGCTTCCGGCAGAGATATGCCAGCGCGGTTGACCTGTCGCGGCGTCGAGCGCGTAAAGGTCTCCATTGTAATCACCTGTATACAGCACATCCGCTCGTGAATCTAAGGCTAGCGATGCTTGCGATGCGCCTGCCATCTGGTATTGCCAGCGCAACGCACCGGAATGCATGTCGAAAGCCACCACTTTGCCCGACCATGTTACGAGATAGACTAATCCCTGAGCAGTATCCAGCAACGGGCCGCCCGTCATTCGTTCGTGCAGATTAGCTTCCCATTGCTTGCGACCTGTGCGCAGGCTCAGCGCGTTGAACTCGGTGGACGCTCCGAGCGCGACATAAACGGTGTTGTTTGCTACAATGGGCATCGAGCGTGTAGGCCAGAATTGCGCCAGGGCGTCCTCGGAGTGAAAAGCCCAGTATTCCTCGCCCGTCAGCGCGTCCAGGCAGAACACCGAGTTCGCGCCGCTACTGACCAGCACTTCTCGCCCGATCACTAAGGGAATGCCGCGCACGTTGCCAACGGTATCGTAGCGCCAGCGCACCTGTCCGCTACGCGCGTCGAGGGCCACGAGATAATGCCCATCGAAAGCCAGATAGAGCAGACCATGCCCCAGGGCTAATCCATCGCTGGTCAATTGACCGCCAACGGCTACGCGCCATTGTTCCGCGCCACTCTGCGCATTCAGCACATACAAATAGCCATCCGAGGCGAGCAAATAGAGCAGGCCGTCGCTTTCCAGAGGTGAGGTCAGCAGTGGCGTTCCCAGCGATAGAAACCAGAGCGGCGCGGGCGACGCGCTACAACAATCCGGCATCGTTACAGCGCGCGTCGCGGAAGTATCATAGTTCGCCAACGTCCAGCTATTCCTGTCAACACGATAGTCGGCGGCTAACGGCAACGGGGCATCATGCAGCAATATCTGCGAATACGGTAAGATAGGTTCGCCTGCCGCCAGCGTAGCAGGAGGTGCCTTGATCGAAACTACGACAGGCGCGGGAGACGTGGAGGAACAAGAGGCCAGCATGACAGCGAGCGCGAATATGCAGAGCGCAAAGCTTTTTCGTTTCACCCGTCGATTAATTGAATGCATACATAGCCCCATTCAGGCTACCAACAAATAAATGCCCACCGGCTAACGAGGCCGCGCTGCGTACTTCACCCGTCGCGTAATGCCAGGCGGGTCGTCCGGTCTGGATAGTGAGGGCATAGAAATTGCCATCGTCGGAGCCAATATAGATGAACCCGGACGCCACCACCGGAGTCGCCAGTATCTGCCCGCCCGTCGCAAAACGCCACAGCAGGTGTCCATGTTGCCCATCGAGACAGAGCAGCGCTCCACGATAATCCCCCACGTACAATTTCCCACCGGCCAACGCCATACTACCTCCTACGCCATCGACGAGCGATTGCCTGGCTTTGCCATTGAGTGTATAGAGCCAGAGCATGGTGCCATGCGCGCGATCTAACGCGAAGATTTCACCATGCCAGGTAGCAATATAAAGCGTTCCCCCGCTCACCAGGGGCGCGCTGGTGATACGATCACCTGTGTCAAACGACCAGATAATCCGTCCGCTCGTCAAGTCGAGCGCCCAGAGGTGGGTATCCGAGCCGAGACCGAAATAGACAATGTTGCCAGCTACGGCGGGCGAGCCGCTGCTCGGCCAGCCTACCACGCCACGATGGAACTTCCACAACAGATTTCCTTTCGTGGCATCGAGCGTCCATAGCGTGGTGCGCGAAACCATCAGCACGCGACTGCCTACGACCAGTGGTGGCGCTTCAATCCTCTCAGTTATGGCAAACGTCCAGTACAGCGCCCCCGTGCGAGCATTGAGCGCCTCGATAGTGGTGCCTCGCGCCGCCACAAACAGCGTCTGGCCCTCCAGCGCGGGAGTAGAATCGGTGAGGTAGTTGCCAACCTGGGCGCGCCAGATCATGGCTCCGCTGGACTGTGAAAGCGCGTAGAGATAGCCATCAGTGCTGGCGATGTAGACCATGCCCAGACCGGCTACGGCGGAAGAGAAAATGGGGGCGAACTTGCGCGACCACGCCAGGTTGCCTGTCAACGAATGTGGCTGCACCAGCGCATCGACATAACCGGTATGGCCGGGGTCATAGCCAAACACCGGCCAATCTCCCACGCTCGATCCCTGTAATAAAGCAGAGGGGACTACCCGGTTATGCGGAGTAACGGCAGGCGCAGGTTTTCGCGCCTGGCTTGAACCACAGGCAGCCAGTATACATACGAGACACAATAAGAACGCGAGCGCTTTCAGCCGCACAATCTACGCCTTTCGGAACTACAAGAAGCAACGTCTGTCCAAGTAAACGCTATCTTCTCGTGAAATCCCGCAGGCTAATCCGAAATGGCTGTTTTCTTCCTGGCGCGGAAACGTCGCATTTTCCACAGGTTGCCACATTTTTCATTGGTACACCAGCGCTTCGTGCGGCTCCTGGTCTCATCATAAAAAATCCAGCCGCAGTATGGATTTTCACACACTTTAAGGCGTCGCAGATCACTATAAACGAGCAATTCGGCGAATGAGCCAGCAATTTCGGCCATGACCCAGTTCCAATTTTTCACCAGAGGCTCTATTTCCAACTCAAATTTCTCATTTCCCCACAGCAGGCGGCGTGTCGAAGGAGCGTCCTGCAAGATGCTATTGAGTGAAGCGAGATCTTCTTCAGCAGGGCCACCAGACGGCAACGACGCCACGATATGCATCATAAGGGTGCGTAAGGTTATTAAAGCCTGTATTTCGCTTTCAGTCGGAGCGTCACCTGCTTCTAAATGCCATTTTGCCATGAATTCTTGCAGCCATTCTGGTTTCAGCAAATAGTCCACGCGCCACCTGCCACGAAAATCTCCCCAATCACTATGCATAAATTCCAGGCTCAACATCCCCGCCGGAATCAATTCGTCAAATTCAGCAGTGTTCACAATAAACTCTTTCGATCAAATTTTCAGGCAACCTTATCCAACCATTATAACTCTATTGCACAATCACGTATTCCTTCTCTCCTCTTGCCGTAGATGTTGCCCGCGCAAAACATATTTCCTTGACAGG
>DASTKD010000055.1:0-12764 GCA_035716135.1 Ktedonobacteraceae bacterium | reverse complement strand
TCATTTTATAACATGAGAATGAGAGATTGTCAAGGCTTTTTGTTATGAATCTACATCCATTAGAATACTGGTGGCAAATTCGCTTTTCACGCTTGAGACTCGCCATTATCAAGCCCCAAAGATGCATCATTTCTGACTTTGCTGTGAGTATCAATTCTCGAAATAAGTCCAAGATGAAATAAAAGTGTTTCAGTGGAGCATGGCTAGAGTACTCATAAGTATTTTCATACTCCTATTCTGTATTATATAATGCAGTAAAGCTTTATGAAGGAGAGTTATGAAGCCATGAGTCAGCAACACTCACCCACGCCTAAACAGTCGTCCAATCCTGGATCGTCAATCATCCTGTGGATAGGAATTGTGCTTTTTATGACGATGATTGTTCTAGGCATTTATGCTATTGTGACGAAACAGGGTATCATCATTTCAGTTATATTGTTTATACTGGCTGCATTGGCTCTTCCTATTGGCATCCAGCAGATTGCGCCAAATATCCTTCCACAGGTGCAGCGAACTATGAAGACGGGTATGCTTGTGATAGGGATATGGTTCCTGATTGGCTCGCTTACAATGAACGTCTATTTACTCATACGCCTTCAGATGCCTGATAATCCTGATCTCAATGCTTCTCGCACGCTTGGACCCAGGCCAGAGTTGACATCCACCCTGACAGGCACTTCATCCTCCGTGTCTCCCTCTACTATATCTCTCCGCGATTTTCTGATTCCGACACCAAACAGCCGCCCTGTGGCGATTGTCAGAGGTTCAGACGGTAACTTCTGGTTTACCGAAGAACAGGGTAACAAAATTGGGCGCATGACTCCCCAGGGAGCCATTACTGAATTCACGATCCCAACGTCAAAGAGTATTCCCGGTGGGCTCACTCGTGGGGCCGATGGGAACCTCTGGTTTTATGAGAACAAAGGCGATAAGATTGGACGCATTACGCCGCAAGGACAGATTACTGAGTTCCCAGTTCCAGCAGGAAGCGATCTCGTTGGGATTACCGCCGGGCCAGATAGCAATCTCTGGTTTGTTGGATTCAAGCCGAACAAGATTTGGAGAATGACTACTTCCGGAGTGATTGCCGGGGAGTTTCCAATCCCGACTGATGGCAGTGGGACCGAAACGATCATTGCTGGGCCAGATGGGAATATATGGTTTGTGGAAGACTGGGGAAATAAGATCGGGCGCATTACCCCTCAAGGGAACATCAAAGAGGTTGGGATACCAACCTCCCTTGTTTCTGGTCAGCAGAACTACCACGACATGAGTGTGGGATCGGATGGGAATATCTGGTTTACTGAGGGGTTGGCAAATAAGCTTGGGCGCATCACGCCGCAAGGAGAGATCACCGAGTTCGCGGTTCCCTCACCTGGTAGCTATCCTGGCTCTCCCTGTGCAGGGCCAGACGGGAATATTTGGTTTACTGACGACGCTAATCACATTAGACGCATAACCCCTTCCGGAGTGTTCCTCAGTGGGTTCACAATAACCCCAACGCCAGATAGCCGACCTGCCGCGCTCACAGTGGGGCAGGATAAGACTATTTGGTTTATTGAGCCTGGTGGGAACAAGCTTGGGCAAATCACGATCGGTTTGTGATGATCAAAGGGGATGATCCCTCTATATAAACGTGACCACTCTTGATACTTGTGGTGCAGTCGATTTTCTCGCCTGGGATCTAATGAATTCAAACTCAGAATAAGCATCATTTTTAACTTCGCCATCAGTATTCATCAGGGTGAAAGATACGATAGCATGTAGGGACGCGATTTATCGCGTCCGTGTGGGCGAGCATCTACATGAGCAGACGTGATTTATCGCGTCCCTATATTTCACTCTGAAGGACGGAGATACTGTTGTTTATGCTTAAATGGAGATGAGCAATGTTAGCTTTGTAGAGGGGGGATCATCTCCTGCATATGCAGGAAATGATTTGAGACGACTTCCCCTTTTCTCACTATTTAGTGTCACTATGTGATCGACTCGCTCATGTGAAGGAGTCGATCCGATTTATCAAGGCTTGTCGCCTCTATTTGGCATTCTCTTTTTAACCCCTACCATAGCAAGCTCATGAGAAACCAACTGCTAAGGTGTGTCTTCAAACAAACCATACAATTCGCGTACCGGGGCGAAGGTCTGGCGGTGGATGGGGGAGGCTCCGTGGGCGCGCAGGGCGGCTAAATGGGCTTCGGTGCCGTAGCCTTTGTGTTGCGCGAAGCCGTAGGCGGGGTATTGTTGGTCGAGTTGGAGCATGAGGCGGTCGCGGGTGACTTTGGCGATGATTGAGGCGGCGGCGATGGAGAGGCAGCGGGCGTCGCCTTTGATGATGGAGCGTTGGGGTAGTGGCACGTCGCGCAGCAGCAGGGCGTCGAGCAAGAGCGCGTGCGGTGGGATAGAGAGTTGTTCGATGGCCGAACGCATGGCGAATTTGGTGGCCTGCAAGATGTTGCGTTCGTCGATCAGTTCAACGGAACCCATGCCGACGCCAACGGCCAGCGCGTAATGCATGATTACATCGTACAGGCTTTCGCGGGCGTGGGCGGTGAGTTGTTTAGAGTCGCGTACACCGCTTAAATATGCTGCGCAGGTGCTATCGTCGAGGGGCAGAATGACAGCCGCCGCTACAACCGGGCCGGCCAGGCAGCCGCGTCCGGCTTCGTCGAGTCCCGCGATAAAGGAATAGCCCTGACTGAGCAGGGCCATTTCTTCCTCTATGGTGGGGGTATATTTAAGCGTTGTCGCTTTCGGCGCTGGTGGTAGTGGTGCTTGCAACACTGGCTGCCTTTGCTGCTTTAACGGCTTCCCTCGCTGCTGCCTCTTTAGCAGTGATTGGACGCAGTTCTTTCAGGCGGGCGGCTTTACCGGTCAGGCCGCGCAGGTAATAGAGCTGCTTGCGGCGCACGCGGGCGTGGCGCACTATTTCGATTCTTTCGAGGCGGGGAGAGTTGACCAGGAATGTGCGCTCTACGCCGACGCCGTGTGTGATGCGGCGCACGGTAAAGTTACGATTGACGCCGCCACCGCGCAGGCGCATGACCACGCCCTCGAACGGCTGAAGGCGCTCGCGGGTTCCCTCAACAACTTTGACTTGCAGGCGAACGGTATCGCCAGAGAGAATCTCTGGTATACCTTTGCGTAACTGTTCATTCTCAACGGCTGTCAGTAACGCCTGTCCTGCTGGCTTCGTGATATATTGCTTATCAGCCATGCTTCTTCATACTCCTGTTGCGTATCGTGCCGGCCTGCGCGGGTCAAGTGAAAGCGGCAGGGCAGCCTGCGACGCGCGAACCTATTTTGTTGCGTTGAGCTGCTTCATCAGGCGCGATTTGCGGCGAGCAGCATTATTTCGATGAATGACGCCTTTCTTGGCGGCGCGGTCCAGTTCGCTGACGGCCTTACGTACAGCTTCTTCGGAATTGTCGCCGGTGGTGATGGCGGTGCGAGCCTTTGTTACCTGTGTGCGAACAAGCGATTTGATGCTGCGATTATGCAAGCGGCGCTTCTGTTCCTGGCGCATACGCTTTTTAGCAGCGGCATTATTGGGCATGTGAGTTATAAACCTCCCCGAAACATCTGGCCCTTTCACACGGATGGGCTTTATTCAAAAAACGCCGACCGCCTGGACGCCCGCGAGAGTTTCGCGTTGCGCCCCTACCATCCCATGAAGCGGTTGGCGAGTGGCGTACAGGATAGGGCGACCGCTAGAGTATGGTCGCCCTGGTTACTTGAGTGCCTGATGATTATAGCAGAAGTCCTGGCGAACTGTCAAACAATCATAGGCGTATTTTACCATGTAGGCGTTAGTATATGATAACGGGCGTACCCCAGGGAATCTGTGAATAGAGCCACGCGACATCGTTAGGAGCCATGTTGATACAACCGTGACTGCCGTTGTCATTGAATGACGTGGTGCCGGACGGGTCGCTATGTGGGAAATTCATGCCCTGACCATAGATACCGCGCCACCAGCTATCGTGGAAAAAGTAGCCGCCGGAGTGATATTCCATAGCATACTGGATCGGCGTAGGTGGGTACCAGAATGCTGAGCCGGGCGGTTCGCTCGATTTGAACTCGGTAGGATGCTCGCGCACGAAGATGCTCCAGAAGCCCGGAACGGACGGTTTCAGGTACTGGCCGGTCACAACCTGGAATGAGCGCACCAGCTTGCCATTGTTGTAGTAGCGCACCACTTGTTCAATCAGCGAGACAACCAGCACCTGGCCGCCATTAGAACCAGAGACGCCGTAGTGCTGCATCAGGCTGATGTCGGTGGCATGGGGCTGGCTCCAGGGTGTTTTGTCGCTGTAGTCGGCTTCCATAGCGTGCAGGTGCATGAGGTCGCTGTTAATCAGGTCAATAGCCGACTGGTAATCATCCATTGTTTGCGCTGATTGCACGGCGGCGTCCGCGTCGGAGCCGATGCCCTGCAAGTCGTACTCATAGTCCAGGTTATAGGTTCCACCATCGTAACTGTCATGGTACTGGTGCGTATTGCCCCAGTTCGTGACTTCCTGGTGGAACTGCTTCAGCAGGAAAGTGGCCTGCCCCTGCGCCATCGGAAGCTGGATAGAGGCCATATCGTTATCAATCTGCGCTGAAACCTTCAGGAAGGCGTTGATGTCCTTCGCATTGGTGAGCGCCTGCTGGTCAGCGGTCAGGCGTGGCTGGTAGGTGGAGGTGCTGATGCCCCACGATTTGAGCTGGTTGAGGTCGTCGCTGAACTGCTTGATCTTGGCCGCGCCCACGTAGGGGATGGCCTGAATCGAATAGACGGTTGTTTCCTGCAACTGGGTATTGATCAGATCTATCAGTTGCGAGAAATCGTCCGGCCCGGAGGCAACGCGGAAGGTTTGCAGGTCGCCCTGAGCTTGCTGATTAAGCCCGGTAGTATCGAGGTGCGAAGCCTGTAGTTGCTTGATTACCTGTTGTAAAGAAGTGAGATCGTTGTAGGCCGGCTCCATCAGGTGAAGGGCCTGCGTCGCGCTTTGCGCTTCCGCGCTGATCTGGATATAGTCTTTGGGAAGTGTCGCTTTTGCCAGTTGCGCTTGATACGTGGTCAATTGATTGGCGAAGGTTTTCGCTTCGATAAATTTCTGACCCTGGCGCACAGCGAGCGCGGTTGCCAGCGTTTGTAAGTCCTGGCTGGCCTGATAATCGAGTTGCTGTGTGGTCTGCGTCTCCAGTCCTTTTGTTTCCAGAGTGAGCATCTGGTAGCGCTGCGCAAGATTGGTATTATAGGTGGTGACAGATTGATCATTGAAAAGGCTGAAAGGCGCGCCAGTGGCGTTCAGTTGCGTGGCCTGGATGGTAATGGGGGTCAACATGGAGACCGGAACACCGATGCTTTGCGCGTGGGCAATTTCATTGTCAAATGCGCTTTTATTCTGACTTGCCTGTTGTTGCGCCTGGGGATCGCCGCCACAGGCGCTCAAGAGGAGCATAACCATCAACGCGCTAAGTAGCGCGAGCGCCCCCCTGCGCATATTCCATTGAGAAACCGGGAAATGTGCCATTATAGGACTCGCCTCCTGGCTATACATTCATAAGACATTCAAAAATAGATATTAGAGAAACCAGGGCGTGGCAAGCCTCCATAGGTGTTCACGGAGGCCCAATTGTCATCCTGAGCGCAGCGAAGGATCTGTGTAGTGCCGGCGAGAGATCCTTCGCTGCGCTCAGGATGACAATTGGACAAGCAGCGGCTCTGCCTGCCCCGGTCATCTGTATTATGCTACATCGCTACTGTTTATTATATCGTTTGCCAGCTTGAAATGTAACAAAACCACTACCTTTATGAACGCTTGAAAGCCAGCGCTTGTTCCAGATCGCTGAGAATGTCTTCGCTATCTTCGATACCGATGGAGAGACGCAGCAGGGTGTCAGTGAGGCCGCGCGCCTCGCGTATATCTCTGGGGATGGAGCCGTGCGTCATGGACGCGGGATGGCAGACCAGCGATTCGACGCCGCCCAGGCTTTCGGCCAGGGCGAAGACGCGGAAGCCGCGCACCATCTGCGCGACATCGTTGTAGGTTCCTTTGAACTGGAAGGAGACCATGCCGCCGAAGCCGCTCATCTGGCGTTTCGCAAGCTCATAATCGGGATGCGAGGGCAGGCCAGGATAGTAGACTTTCTCGACACGCGGGTGTTCGTATAAAAAGCGTGCCACCGCCAGCGCGTTTGCTTCGTGCTGGCGCATACGCACGGCCAGCGTTTTGATGCCGCGCAGTGTGAGCCACGTATCGAACGGGCCAGGGACACCACCGGCGGCATTCTGATAGAACTTGATGGACTGGTAAACCTCTTCGTTGCTGGTGACGAGCGCGCCGCCTATCACGTCGCTGTGACCGTTGATGTACTTGGTCGTGCTATGGACCACGATGTCCGCGCCCAGTTTCAACGGCTGCTGGAAGTAGGGGCTGGCGAAGGTGTTATCAACGACGAGCAGCAGGTTTTTGCGGTGCGCGATGGCCGCGACGCCCTGAATATCAATCAGGCCAAGCAAGGGGTTGGTGGGGGTTTCCAGCCAGATCATCTTAGTATTGGGGCGAATGGCTTTCTCGTAATCCGCCAGATTCCGGGCTGTGACGTAGCTTGCCTCCACGCCGTAGCGGCGCATGACGCGCTCAAAGATGCGATAGGTGCCGCCGTAGGTATCATCGCACGAAACGACGTGGTCGCCCGCGTTGAGCAGGCTGAGGATAGCGGTTTCCGCCGCCATGCCAGAGGCGAAAGCCAGGCCGTATGTCCCCTCTTCGAGCGAGGCGATGCAGGATTCCAGCACGGCGCGCGTGGGGTTGCCCGTGCGCGAATATTCGAAGCCTTTATTTTCGCCCAGCCCTGCCTGGGCATAGGTGGATGTCTGGTAGATAGGTGTCATAACGGAGCCGGTGGTAGGATCAGGTTCCTGTCCGGCGTGTATGGCGCGTGTAGAGAATTTCATCGATCAACTGCCTTTCAAAATGTGCATTGGACGAATGCGACTATAGCACTTTTCCGGGAAAAGAGCAATTAGTACTGAAGTATGCTTTCCTTATAAACTCTGCAAGATTATGGTAAGATAGCCCCTGGTATTTCTCTTGAAACAAGATAACATACCGTCAGTCTTCCTCATCTTTATTGAGAGAGCGAGTCTTCTGAACAGGGGAGGCAATATGCTTCGACGTTCGATATTACTACTTTTAGTAGTAACATTGATTGGCTTGAATGTGAGCGCGTGCGGCCCCACACCCACGCAATCCGGCGCTCTCACACCGACCGCGTCTGATGCGACGAATACGCCGCAGGCAGTCAGCTCTCCCACAGGTTCGCTTACTCCGAATGTGACCAGTACGCCGTTGCAACTGGTTGGCATTGCTATTTCTATGAATCCGAGCAATTTCGGGACGATTGCCTGCGGAACTACGCTGAATATCGTCTTTAGCGCGCAGATATCGGTAGCATCCGGTGGCAGCGGCGCGGTTGCGTACACCTGGAATATCGATAATACCTCCATACCTGGAAACGTTACCTTTAGCACGGGTCAAACCGTTCAAACGGTGTCATATACGCTGAACAATGTGGCTATCCAGTTGAATTCCACTTCGACGGTGAGCGGTTCGATTACCGCCTCGAATGGGGGGAGCGCGTCCGTTTCGGCGAATGTTGCGCCAACGGGTGTTTGCCGTCTGCCGGGACCATTCCAGGTGGTGAGCATTTCCATGTCGGTGAATCCCGCTACCGTCGATAATGTCGCGTGCGGCGCTTTTGTAAACATTACCTATAGCGCTACTGTAATCATTGCCCCAGATAGCAATGCTGGCACCGTTTCTTTAGTATGGAGTACAAATCCTGGTCATGCCAGCGTTTCTATTGTGTTCGCACCTTTACAAACCGTAGGAACTGTTAGCGTGACGCTAAACGAGGGATCGTCGCGCCGTCCCAGTTTCCCACGTCCTGTATCCATCTCATCGACCTCTCCCAATATCGTCAATGGTGGACCAGTTCGTCCTGGCGGACAGTGCCATTAAATGAGGTGTAGGGATGCGATTGATCGCGTCCTCGTTGGCGATTGGCGGCGTGAGCGGACGCGATCAATCGCGTCCCTACACCTACGCGGCCATTTCACATTCAGGGATATGCTGCTCGGTAAAATTGCATATTGGCGTAATGTCAAATACACTGTATACTGTAGTTGTCGAGGTAAATATCGAGGTCACACTTTTTGAGCTTGTTATTGTAGGGTACGAGTCTTCGTGTTTCTACAAAATCTCTTCAAAGGGCGCACATACCGGCGCAACAAGAAGACAGTCAATAATGGAGGAATCTTTTTATGCAATGTAGTCGTTGCGGCGCGCCCGTTCAACAGGGTATGGCTTTCTGTCCAAATTGCGGAACGCCTTACGCTTCCGCTCAAAATGCTCCCGGCGCGGCACCTATTCCGCCCACGCAGTACGCCGGGTCTTCGTCCTATGATCCAACCGTTGCCGCGCCACCTTATAATCCCGGAAATGCCGGTCAGGCTTTTCCTCCTGCTGGCTCCTCGCCTTCTCAGCCGGGGTACAACGATTATAACAGCCCGCCAGCGTATCAAGCGCCTTCCCAGTATAATGCGTCGAGTGGCTATGGCACACCTCCGCCGCCATCACCAAACGCTTACAACGCGCCGCAGAACGCCTATGGCACACCGCCACCGCCACCCAATATGTATGGCGCTCCTTACGCGCCCGCGCCTGCACCAGGCGCATTTATGCCGCCGGGCCAGCCGCCCAGGAAAAAGGGGCCGAATGTTGGGTTGATTATCGGCATCGTGGTGTTGCTGGTGGTCATTGTTGTTGGAGGGGTGTTGGCGCTCAAAGGGCTTAATCATAATGGCGGTCAGACCAATACGGGTACACCGGGTGTGACTGCTACCACTACGAACAATACTACTCCTACTACTACGACCGCTTCGCCCACCGCTTCGACCAATTCGACGCCCTCGCCTTCCGGCTCTCCCATCGATACCGGGGCAGCGGCCATCATCACCAATGTGCAAACCACCAGTTCCATTGACGCTAATTACCTGCCTACACACGTCACCGACCAGTTTACGGTTGGCAGCGTGGTTTACGTCACGTACCATCTGAACTTAACGCAATCAGGGTATGTAGAGGCCAAAGTCTATGCTGATGGTGCTTTCGGCACTCAAACCTCGTTGCAGGTGACAGTAGGAAAATACGATCACGGCTACTTCAATATCACCTATAAACAGGCCGGAACAGGCGCGTTTGAACTCTACTGGTGTTTGCAGAAGGATTGCAGCGATGAGAAACTCGCGGCTGTAGCCACATTCACTGTTGCGTAGCTGAAGCCAGGGCATTTCGTAGTTGAGACCAGGGCGGGGCTTGCCCCGCCCTTACCTTGGAAAACTGGATATTACGATTCTACCAGCAGACGCCTTAACACTTTGCCTACGAAGTTCCTGGGCAGCTCGGAGCGAAATTCGATGCTATTGGGAACTTTGTAGGCGTCCAGGCGTTCGCGGCACAGGGCTAGCAGTTCTTCGGCGGTGGCTTTTTCTCCCCGTTTGAGTACGACCACTGCTTTGATAAAAGGGGAAGCGTCGTTCTGGCTAGTGGCGTTGGCGTCGGATGCTTGCAAGGCTTTTTTCACACTGACGACCGCCACTTCCAGTACTTTGGGGTGTTCATATAATACTTCTTCGACATCACGCGGGTAGACGTTGTACGCGCCCGACAGGATCAGGTCTTTTTTGCGATCAACGATGGTGAAGAAGCCGTCTTCGTCCATACGCGCCAGGTCTCCTGTATGCAACCAGCCGTCCTGGAGGGCATTGCGCGTCTCTTCGGGCATTTCCCAGTAGCCCATCATCACCTGTGGTCCGC
This sequence comes from Ktedonobacteraceae bacterium, assembly GCA_035716135.1. Lineage (GTDB taxonomy): Bacteria > Chloroflexota > Ktedonobacteria > Ktedonobacterales > Ktedonobacteraceae > CF-113. Next base: position 2,895 of record DASTKD010000055.1, on the reverse strand, counting down.
GCACGAGCAGTTCTCCCACTTCATGGGGCGGCAGCGGCTCGCCCGTCTTGACATCCACGATACGCGCCAGTGTGCCAGGCAGGGGAATGCCAATGCTGCCCACGCGCCTTTCGCCCTTGAGCGGATTGGAATGCGTGGAGGGCGAAGCCTCCGTCAAACCATAACCTTCTACCAGTCGCCCACGTGTTAGCTTCTCGAAAGCCTCTTGCACCTCGACCGGCAGTGGGGCGGAGCCGCTAACACAGGTGCGAATCGCGGCCACGCCGTAGCTGCGCACCCTGGGATAGTTAGCTATCGCCAGGTAGAGCGCGGGAACGCCCGGAAAAATGCCGGGGTGGTATTGCTTGATGGCCTCCATAATTTGCTCGATGCGCGGCACCGGCAATAAGATCAGCGTGCCGGCCAGAGCAATCGAGAGGTTCATGCAACTGGTAATGCCATACGAGTGCGAGAGCGGCAACACGCCCAGAATGACCTCTTTGCCGCGCCTGGCATCGGTGATGCAGTGGCGTTGCTGCAAAACGTTGATGACCAGATTTTTGTGCGAGAGCATGACGCCTTTGGGCGTATCGGTCGTGCCGGATGTGTATTGCAACAGGGCGAGATCGTCTGAGTTCGCCTCGCTCATAATCAAGCTCGCGGGCTGGCTGTGCAGCAGTTGTTGAAATTCGTACTCTTTCCACTGGCGAGTGCGCGGCGCGCTGGCTGTCACAACTGGTTGAAGCTGGCGCTCATGCTCCCCATTTTGACCTTGCGCAAGCTGAGCTTGAGTTGATGGCGTTATTTCTTTATCAAAGAGATTTGCCAGCCTGACACGCTGGCGCAGGGGCAGGTACTCGCGCGCGTCGGTAAAGATGATCTGTTTAATGGCGGTGTTGGCGCAAATGCGCTCTACCAGTCCTCGATAGGCAGCAAGCGTGAGCAGGATTTGCGCGTCCGAGTGCTGTAGCTGGTAGGCGATCTCCTCTTCGTTGGAAAGCGGGCTTCCCAGCACGACCACGCCGCCAGCCTTGAGCGCGCCATAGACGCCAATCACGTACTGCGGCACATTGGGCAGGATGATGGCAACACGCTCGCCCTGTCGCACACCCATACCGCGCAAAGCATGGGCAAAGCGGTTACTGGCGCGGTCCAGTTCGCGGTAGCCGATTTTCTGACCGAAGAAGATGAGGGCGGGACGCTCAGGAAATTCAAGCGCGGAATTGTTGAGCATATCGGGCAGCAGTTGGCGGGGCATTGGTAATGATTCTGGCACACCCCTATCATAGTATTGCAGCCAGGGCATCTCGCCCAATCGGGAAGCAGAGACGATGGGGGCGGGAGCGTTCGCTGCCTTTTGTTGCTGCGCGTCAATAAAGCGGCGGATGGCGCGGTTTACGGCGTCAGGGCGTTCGAGCTGCACGAGGTGAGCGGAGACAGGAATGACTACTTTCTGCGCTCCAGGGATGGTGCGCGACACATCTTCGTAGGATTCGCGCATAAATACGTTGTCGCGGTGTCCAAGCATTACCAGCGTTGGTACGCGCAATTGCTGCATACGCTCGTGTCCGCGCCATGTTGATAAAACATTGGTGAGCATACGTTTGAGCGTGCGCTGTGGAGCAAACAGAGCGACCTTGATGGTTTTTGCTATCCAGCTAAATACGGGGTCTGGCACAACCATCAAACGCCTGACGATTTCGCGCACGATAAACCGCGATGGCACACCTATCAGCACCAGGCCGCGCACGTCGTCGGGATGGCGCAAGGTGTATTCGGTAGCGATCGCGCCGCCAAATGAATGCGCGAGCAGATAAAAAGGGCGCGTCACTTGCAGGCGATCCAGCGTTAGCTCGAGGTCATTGACCAGTTCATCCATCGTGCAGGGCAATTCCGGTGGGTCATCGCTCAGGCCATGCCCGCGCATATCCGGGGCGACGACCCGCATGGTCTGCCCAAAAAGCTGCAACTGGTAGAGCCACTGCGTCACGCCGCCGCCATAGCCATGCACCATCACCAGCGTCACCTTCGCGTCATCCGGCTGCATATCTATCACGCTGATGCGGCGCAGCTTCTGTTGATCGCGCTCAAGCGGCACAAGGAGAGTTCTGCGATAAAGTTCGATGTCGAGCGGCATTGGTTCGCTCCTACTATCTCATACGCCTCGCAAGATGGATGTCAATTTGTCGCGCTCTTGTTCGGTGAGTGGCTGCAAGGGCGAACGCGGGGAGCCGCCGTAGTCGAACAGGATGTTGAGCGCGGCTTTCAGACCCGGCACGCTGTAACCCGTAGTCACGGCAGTATTGGAGGGAGCCAGTCGCGCCTGTAGCACGCGCGCCTCCTGCATCTGCCCGCTTTCAAAGAGTTCTTGCAGGCGACAGACTTCACGCGGGAAGATGTTGGCGAGCGCGGCCACCGCGCCCACTGCTCCAACAGCGAGCGCGGGCAGCAAATAGCCAGCGCTGCCGGCAAATACGCGGAAACGCTCAGGGGTTGAAGCGGCGATCTGCGACAGCTTCGCCATGTTGCCCGCGCTATCTTTCACACCAACGATATTGGGATGCTCCGCGAGCGCGCAAATAGTGGCGGCGTCCAGGTCGAGACCGGCGGCGCTGGCCGGCATATTATAGATCACGACGGGCAAGGGGCTGCTATCGGCAATGGCGCGATAGTGAGCAAGCAACGCTCTGTTATCCATGCGTCCTTTGAAATAGGATGGCGGCAGGATGAGCGCGAAGTTGGCTCCGGCCTGCGCCGCTTGCTTGCACAGCGCAATGGAAGCGCGCGTCGATTGTTCGCCGCAGCCGGCCACCAGTGGAGTCTGCTCGCCAGTAGTAGCGCGCGTTGTCTCGATGACGCGCACTCGTTCTTCTCTGCTCAGGTGTACCGCTTCGCCATTGCTTCCCATCACCACGT
>DASTKD010000054.1:0-9282 GCA_035716135.1 Ktedonobacteraceae bacterium | reverse complement strand
GGAGCCATGCTGAAACCACTTATCACACTCATACGAATGTCTAAAAATCTGGAACCTACCTGGCTCTTGACAGGTCAGGGACAATGTAGAGGTAATCCAATCTGATGTATTGTGAGGAGGAAAACTATGGCAAAACAGCCTCTCGCGGAAGTTTTTGGATTCCCCATCAATAATATCTCCCCGGATGCAGAACGTTACCGAAAAAACAAACTTTGCCCGTTTAACAACAAAGTTCCTTCTTGTACTAAAGATAAAGCTGAAAATCCCCTCGGAGTTTGCAGCGTCCTCGACGGTGATTCTATAGCAATTACTTGTCCTATACGTTTTCGGCAGGACTGGCTGATTGCTGAGGATGCAGCCGCATTTTTCTTTCCCGCAGGTACCTCCTGGACTTCACTCACGGAAGTTCGTATTAATGACAGGCATAACAAATCGGCGGGCAATATTGATGTAGTCCTTGTCTCATATGATGGTGCGGGTCGTATACTTGATTTTGGCGCGCTAGAAGTTCAGGCTGTATACATTTCTGGCAATATACGCAAGGCATTTGAATATTATATGGAAAATCCAATAGAGCATATGGGTATGGACTGGACGAAGGAACGTTTCTATCCTCGTCCTGATTACCTTTCTTCTTCGCGCAAGCGTTTAGCGCCACAACTTATCTATAAAGGTGGTATTCTACATGCATGGAATAAAAAGCAGGCGGTTGCTGTAGACACCAGTTTCTTTAATACGCTGCCTACAATGATGGAAGTAGATAAGAGTGAAGCTGAAATGGCGTGGCTTGTTTATGATCTTCAGCTTGACCAGCAGCAGAAACGGTATAAACTGGAGCGTTTCAAGACAGTTTACACGCAATTTGATACTGCTCTTGATAGGATTACCAGAGCTGAGGCTGGAGATGTCCAGCATTTTATGGAGCATCTTCAGGAGAAGCTAGATGCAAAGTTGGAAAATGGTCACTCACCGGATGCTCCAACTTTGGCGGACGTATTTGAGAGAGAAGGTGCATAATAAGCTACCATTTCTTTTGTGATATTTGATGTGAGGCTAAGCCAAAATGCTCGTACAACAAACAACATTATTCGATGATGTACAATATAACCGGATAAAGCACAATCGTGTAGTGAATGTAGCGTCTGTGCCTCAGCTCAGCCCATTCCGCTATCCAGGCGGCAAGACCTGGTTAGTACCTTATATTCGTCGTTGGCTTTCATCATCTCTTCGGCAACAAAATAGACTCAGCCCCATTAGTCCTGCTGAGTTCATCGAACCGTTCGCAGGAGGAGGCATCATCAGCCTGACAGTGGCTGCTGAAAATCTGGCTGACCTGGTTGTGATGGTAGAGATCGATGAAGATGTAGCTGCTGTCTGGCAAACGATCTTTCATGAAGATCTCTGGCAATGGTTGGCGCAAAACATTGTTTCTTTTGACTTGACAGAAGAGAATATTGAAAGCTTGTTTGCCAGAACCGATCTCACTTTGCAGGAATGGGCGCTTAAAACAATCATAAGGAATCGCGTGAACCGGGGAGGCATACTTGCTCGCGGCGCTGGTCGTATCAAAAATGGTGAAGCTGGCAAAGGCATACGGTCACGTTGGTATCCAGCTACTCTTGCGAAGCGAATAGAGAATATAGCATCATTAAGCCCGCAAATTACCTTTATTCATGGCGATGGAATGCATATTCTCAAGCAATACTCTGACCGTACTGATGCAATATTCTTCATTGATCCTCCTTATACAGTAGCTGGCAAGAAAGCAGGCAATCGCCTCTATACGTATTCAGAAGTAGATCATCAAGCTCTTTTTGAGCTTGCTAGCAAACTCAAAGGTGATTTCTTGATGACGTATGATGATACCGATGAGGTAAGATCGCTTGCACATCTCTATAATTTTGATGTGCAAGCGATTGCTATGAAGAGTACTCACCATGCCAGGATGCAAGAATTGCTGATAGGCAAAGATTTGAACTGGTTACGATAGCTTATTCCTCGTAGCGGCCTCCCAGGTATTGCGCCAGGAACTTTTCGGCAGCCGCGAAAAACTTGAGGCGGTTGTCTGGCTTGGCGAAGCCGTGTCCCTCGTCAGGGAAAAGCATGTATTCGTAGGGGATGCCCTTGCTTTGCATAGCGGCGACGATCTGTTCGGATTCGGCCTGTTTCACGCGGGGGTCGTTCGCGCCCTGGCCGATCAGAATGGGAATTTTGATCTGGTCAACTTTGAAAAGCGGCGAGCGCGATTTCAGGAACTCTTCCTCGGTGGCGGGATTGCCGACGCGCTGATGGAAGATGGCGATGGCGGGCTTCCAATACTCCGGGACGCTGTTAATCAGGGTGATGATGTTACTGGGGCCGACGATGTCTACCGCGCAGCGGAAAAGGTCGGGTGTGAAGGTCGCGCCAACCAGGGCAGCATAACCGCCGTAGGAACCGCCGAAAATGGCGACTTTTTGCGGGTCGGCGATGCCCTGCTCGACCGCCCAGTTGACGGCATCTACCAGGTCGTCATGCATCTTGCCGCCCCACTCTTTGTCGCCTGCGTTCATGAACTCTTTGCCATAGCCCGTCGAGGCGCGGTAATTGACCTGCAAACAGGCGTAGCCGCGATTGGCAAACCATTGCGCGTCGGCGCGGTAGCCCCAGCTATCCCTGGCCCAGGGACCGCCGTGTACGTTGAGTACCATTGGCAGGTTGCGTCCATTGCCCCAGGGCGGCAATGTGAGGTAGCCGTGAATGGTCAAGCCGTCCCTGGCGGTAAATGTAATCGGCTCCATCGTCGCCAGGGTGTACTTGTTCAGGTCGGGCTGGATGTGGAAAAGAAAAGTAGCGGTGCGCGTTTTACGGTCGTAGGCATAGTAGGGAACGGAACCATTATCAACGTTGTAGGCGACGATCCAGGTGTCATCTGCATCGTCGCGGCTGGTAATGGTGAAGTCGCCCCGGTGCAATCCGCGCAGCTCGTCGAAGTCGGCTTTGATGGAATCGTCCAGTACGCGCCACTCGATGCGGTTTTTGTCGAAGGCGACGGCCTGGATTTCGTGGGTATCAGGATGGGTCATCACGTTTGACACATCGTATTGTGGGTCTTCGGCAATCACGCTTATTGCGCCGCTGGCAATATCCATTTTTACCAGGCGACCCGCGTTGACGCCGCGTGAGTCTAGCAGATAGAGCGATTGCCCGTCCAGCGTGAAGCCGACGGGGCCGCTGCTCTGGTTATCTTCCGCGCCCCAGGTAATCAGTTTCACCCAGTCTGCCTGCACGTTTTCGCGCACCAACAGTTCAGTATTGCCACTGGCATCCATCGCCAGCGCGCCGCGCACCCTGAAGCTGGCGTCTGTGACCCAACCGACGATATTGCCGGGGTTCTTCGTGATGAGCGTAAGTTCGCCGGATGGCAGATCGAGATGGTATACATCGTGTACTTGTGGGTTGTCTTTGTTCAGCCCGACGAGCAACTCATTGGGGAAATGTTTGTCGCGTTCCACGATACGCGCCTGCACATTTTCAAAGGGCGTCAGATCGCGCGTTTGCCCGCTTTCCAGGCTGGTAGCGTACAGACGCCAGTTTTCGTTGCCGCCCGCGTCCTGCAAATACAGGATGTGCTGGTTGTCAGCGGCCCATGTATAGAGACGCACACCGCGCTCCGTATCCTGGGTGACGGGCCGGTAATCATCCCTGCCAATGGTGCCAACCCAGACATTCAGGACATTGTTGACCGGCGCAAGATAGGCCATGCGCGTGCCATCCGGTGAAACCTGCGGGCTGGCCTTATCGGGATTGCCAAATAACGTATTGCGTGGTATCAGCTCAACGGCTGTGGTGCTGCTCATAGTCGCTCCTAATTTCAAATGGATTCTATGTTAGTACTTTATGTTCGTACATGTGTTACCTATACTACCATATTTAGCTGCAATCTGAAAAAAGCTCGTCATACTTAATGACTCCTCGCTCCCTAACTGTAGGGACAATGGGTGGATGTAGGGAAGGGCGGGGGCCTTGTGCTTGTCTGCGTCTGGGTGCGATCATCCTGGCTTCCCTTGATGTTCCCAGGCAAATAACCCAACGGGTATCATGGAACCCCAACAGAATCGTGTTGCAACGAGGACAGGCACAAGGCCCCCTCGTCCTCTCTACCCCTCCCACTGTCCCTACAGATTTGGGGCGGTTGTTGCCGGTTGGTACATTTCATCAGGGACAGTGGGCCGAGTAAAAAGCGGTAGAGGCTTAGACTTCCTATGCTCGTTAGCGCGGCTGAGCTACGCGACACTGGCGCATGATCTCCCGTAGTTGATCGAGGTGGGCGTCGTCGTGATAGAGACCTGAGATGAAACGCGCGATGGCGTTATAGGGAGGGCGGCCAGGGTAAGGGGCGTAGGTAACGTCCAGGTGGGGTTCGTCGGGCCAGGCGTCCAGCATTGCCAGGCGCATATGGCGACTTTCTTCGAGCCGGTGCCGTATTTGCGCGACGGTATGCACTGCGCGCCAGGGAGTCTCGTAACGCGAACGTCCATCCACTGGCAGGCCGCGAGCCAGGGTGAGCGCCAGCGCCGCCGACTCCTCAGATGAGGCTGTGGCATGGACGATAACATGGCCGAGCGTCCAGGCCAGGTCAGCTTCTTCGGGAATACCAAATGTATCGTTGGCTTCGGGGTCCTGCGGGACAAATACAACATCGGCATCGATAGCATCGGTAGTAATCTCCTGCATCGTGTCGATCATCTCGTTGGTTAGAGCGCACAGGTCTTCCTTCGTGAGGTCTTGCGCGATGTTTACGAGGGAGGTTGTCCGGTTTCTTACCGGCGCAAAATCAAGCATGGCACTTTTCCAATCTGTGGGGGAAAGAATGGTCAATAAGAGAGGAAAAAATATCCTCGAAAAGAGAGAACACTATTCTTTCATAAGCTTATTCCAATTTACCCGTTTTTAAGGAAATGTATGCAGGGACGCGATTTATCGCGTCCCTGCATTTAGTCTAATAAACTGTAATGACCAAAGCTGGGTCTGTCATTCTGAGCGCAGCGAAGGATCTGACTCGCTGACGGAGAGATCCTTCGCTGCGCTCAGGATGACAGGCCCGGACCGTTTTGGTTGTTACAATTCTACAGGGAACAAAGAAGGGCCATTCGGCGTCTTCTCTCCAATCAGATTAAAAATCCGTATCCACGATACGGGAAAGAAGACAACGATGAACAACTATTTCACCAGTCGCAAAATGCGGTTTCTGCTTTTATTCCTCTCTCTTGTTCTCGCTGTTTCGGCCTGTGGCAAGAACATCTCAAGCTCGCCAGCCTCTAATAGTCTTTCGAGTAATGCGCCGTTGGGGATGGGAACGACGCCGGAGCCGGGAACGAATGGCAAGTCTATGCCGCTGCCCGACGGGCATTTTGAGTCGATGGTGGCGAGCAATGGCATTGACTTTGTTGGTTCTGATAACGGCAGGCTCTACGCGCTGAATGGCAAGGATGGGTCGGTGCGCTGGCACCATAACGCGGGCGCGCCCGTTTCTGTCGTGGCAGTGATTGATGGGACGGTGTATGCCAATGCCAACAATGGTGATGGTAACAGTGGGGTTGTTTATGCTTTCAACGCTAGCGATGGCAGGGTCCTGTGGCATTACAACATCAATGACTATATCTCCCAGTTGCTGGTTGAAAATGGCATCGTCTATGCTGGCACTGCCGCTACAGGAAATTCGATCAGGCTCTATGCATTGCAAGCCTCTAGCGGTTCCCTGCTCTGGAGCTACTCTGCTCGTGCTGAAACGCCGGGGCTGCTAACGGCAGGCGATGGGGCAGTGTTTTATGCTGAAATACTGGGTATTGTGGGTGATAGCTTTAACGAGCGTATTACAGCGTTGCGCAGCAGCAATGGTTCGCTACTGTGGCATTTGCCCATCGCTGCTGCCGACGGGTTCGCGCGTGGCACACCGGCGCTGTCGAACGGGGTGTTTTATATTGGCACGAATAGTGGCTCTGTGTATGCCGTGCGGGTGAGCGATGGAAGCGTATTGTGGCATGTGGCGCGTAGCGGCGGCTTCGATGGTATTCCGCTGGACCTTTCGCCGCTCGTTGACAACGGCATGGTCTTTATGGAGGGCAAGCAGGGTCCTGGCGGTCAGCATGTGATGTTCTTCGCTATGCGTGCCAGCGATGGAACGCTGCTCTGGAGCAAGTCGCAAGGAGTTGAGCCGGGTCCGATGGTAAATCAGCCGCAGATTGTGGGTGGAGTGATTTATGCCTCTGACGGCGCAGGTGGGCTCAGTGCCTTGCGCGAAACGGATGGCGCTGTGTTGTGGCAACATACGGGAGATCAGGTCTCTACCCCCGTTATTGTGGTGGATGGTCGGGTGCAACTTGATAGCGGAGAGACTGTGTTAGCCATCAGCTCTAAAGATGGGGCAGTATTATGGAGACGCGCTATCAGCTTTCACAATGTCGTCTATAGCAATTCCACGCCAGAAGCAGAAGATAGTGGCATCGTCTATGTAGCTACGACGAATGGCGCGGTGCAGGCGTTGAGCGCCAGCGATGGACATACGCTCTGGCAGTACGTCATTCAGGAACTTGCGGTACCGACCGACCCGATTTACGGCGCTTATGTGCATTTTTCCAGTGGTGTATCTTTCCAGCAGGCCATACACCTGCTTACCGACCTCGGCTTGCAGACAGTTGTTCAATGCGCAGTACAGTGGAAGCCGCAGGGCAGTGGCGTGGGCTTTTCAACGGACCCCTGGCTGGTTGCGATTGCGACGGTGAACTCGGCCCCGCTCTGGTTCAATCGCTTGCAGACTGTGCCGGAAGTAGCAGAGGTACAGGCAAGCGGGCCGCATAGCTGCCCTATGATGAGGTACGATCCCAAAGCACCCGGTCTCTTGCAGCCAGATGCGCCTGTCACCTATGTTAAGGCAACATTTGCCAACAGCACCGGCTATGATACCGCGCTCGAAGCCGTCAACAACCTGGGTTTCCGGCTGGCAAATCCCTGCTACGAGCAGGCGCGCGCGCGCGGCGATAAGCCAACCTGGAATACAGCCGGACAGGAAAACATCTTTGGGTCAGCGCATAAACTGTTGCTAGCCACCACAACTTTCAACGCGACGACCTGGCTGTCGCAATTGAAGTCGCTGGCAGGCGTGACGAATGTTGATGAGCCAGTTGCGGTGGCATGTTAGTTTTTAACGAATACAGGTATCAATATCCGTAGCCCGCGCCCCTTTCCCGACATGTTGTGGTCTCTATACCCGGTACATTATAGGGACGAGGGCGACCGCAAGGGTCCCCTCCCAGCCCTACACCACCCCCGCCCCTACAATGAAACGTATCCCCTCCCCATCGTGGTCATGGTAAGGGCGGGAGTGGTTGGGTAGATGGGTGGGGACCCTTGCGGTCGCCCTCGGACCTGTTGAAAACGATTATTCCACCCGCATCATCTCCCTGTACACCTCATACGTTTGCCTGGCAATCTGTTCCTGCGTGTAATGCTCCAGCACGCGCTGTCTGCCTTTGCGAGCAAGTGTGCCATACAATTCAGGATCGTCTAACAATTGTCGGACGCGCTGGCTTAGCTCGTGGGCGTTGCCTTCGGGGAAGGTCAGGCCGGCGTCGGCGATGACGTAGGGGATTTCGCCGGAGTCGGAGCCGATGACGGGCGTTTCGCAGGCCATCGCTTCGGCCAGCACTCGCCCGAATTGCTCTTTCCAGTTGGGGCGCGTCAGAGATGGCAGCACGAGTACATCCATGTCTTGCAACACTTGAGGAGCCTCGTAGGTTGGCACGCCGCTTTTGAAGGTGACGCGCCCGGAGACGCCCAGGCGCGCGGCCTGCTCTTCCAGTACGCTTTTCATGGGGCCGTTGCCGATGAAAATGGCGCGACAGTAATCGGGTAGCATAGTCAGAGCTTCGATCATGGTGGGCAGGCCCTTGTTTTCGACGAGCCGCCCCAGGAAGCCCAGCGTGAAAGGCGCGTCCTGCGCGCGTGGTGGGCGCGGCACGTTGCGTTTGTAGATGCTGGTGTCGAAGCCGAATTGCGGGATGATGTGGATAGGTCCGCGATAGCCCTTGCGCTTCAGAATATCGGCGGCTTCGCGGTTGCCGGCCAGGGCTGCGCGGGCGTGGCGATAGTTGTAAAGTTCCATCTGGCGAAAGGGCGGCGGGTAGTTGCGATAGAGGTTTTGCCAGGTGAAGAAGAGGCTGCGAGCTTTGAATTTGCGGGCCAGGCGCGCGGCCTGGAAAGTGGCGAAGTTGTACGGCTCCTCGTCGATATGCACAATTTCGGGGCGCGTCTCGCGCATGATTTTTCCCAATTGTGGGTAGAAATGCAGGTGGAAGTTGCCGTTCAGCGCCATAGGCGTGACAATCATGCGGTAGCCATCCGTATAGAGGCGTTCGAGTACCAGCTTGCTGCCGTCGTCGCTTTGCCAGTAGGGGGGTGTGACCAGCGTGAGATCGACGCCGGGACATTTCGCCAGTTCTTCGAGCTTGCGCTGCGACGTGCCAGCTACCAGGGCTTTGGAGATCATCAAGACGCGCATCTTATCTTTTCCTGCTCCGTTTATAGGCTTCTTGATAGGCTGCCAGTGTTTCTGTGGCGGTCTTGCGCCAGTTGAAACGCGCCGCCTGTTGCAGCGAACGCGCGCGCAAGTCGGCTGCGAGTTTGTTGTCAGTTAGCACGTTTTGCATGGCGGCTACCAGTTGCCCGGTATTGTCGGGGTCGAAAGTGATGGCGGCATCCCCTACCACCTCCGGCAGCGAAGTACGATTTGAACAAATGACGGGCGCGCCGCAACTCATGGCTTCAAGCGGATCAAGTCCGAAGCCCTCATAATAAGAGGGGAAGACAAATGCGCTCGCGCCGCTATAGAGAGCGGGCTTATCTTCCTCCTCGATGTAGCGATAGATGATCTGGCCCGTCATGCCGAGATCAGCCGCGATGGGACGCGGGTCGGGAAAGAGTGGGCCGCTCTTCTTATCGGGATTGCCGGCGATGAGCAGTTGCAGGTTAGGGTCGTCGAGTTCTTTGTAAAGATGGGCGAAAGCTCTGACCAGCAGTGGCACGTTTTTGCGATGGTCAAGCCCGCCGAGATAGAAGATATAGCGTTCGCCAACACCATAGCGCGCGCGCGCTTTTGCCAGTGTTTCGGGACCGGTGACGGGCTTGTACTCTTCCCCGGCTGCTTCGTAAATGACGCGAATGCGTTCGGCTGGCAAATGCAGGGCGTCCATCATGTCCTGTTTGGCGTGCTGCGAGACAGTGATGATAAGCGATGCTTTATGC
>DASTKD010000053.1:0-11198 GCA_035716135.1 Ktedonobacteraceae bacterium | reverse complement strand
AGCAGCACCTGGCGGACTTGCGTAGTATCGCCTTTAGTGCGGCAACCGAACGTTTCAGCGAGACGGAACGCGGTGCGTTTGTTGAAAGACGCAAGGCTTTGCGCGCGCAGAGCAAAATCGTGGCAAAGCGGTTGGAATCAGGCGGGGAAACAGCATGATAGAGATGACTTCGACAGTACGAGTCTATCCCTCTGTGCCATTACATGGCACAGTGTACCCGCCAACGTCAAAGTACCATACGCTGCGCTCGATTGTTGCCGCGTTGCTTGCCACAGGCTCCAGCGTGATTCACGGCCCTGCTGAAAGTGACGATACCGGTGTGCTGGTCAACGCCTGCCGCCAACTGGGTGGCTCGCTGTATTATAGTGAAACGCCGCTTAGAACGGGTGAACCTCAAACGCTGCTGGTGGATGGAACGGGTGGACGCATTACGATTCCTCGTAGTGGCGTGCTGGATGTTGGTAATGCAGGCGCTGTCTTGCGGCTCTTGCTCGGCATTTGCGCTCTCTCGCCCGAACCTATCACGCTGACAACGCCATATCCTGAGTCGCTGGGAAGGCGTCCCAATGCCGATTTGTTGCAAGCATTGGCACAACTTGGGGCGAGGATTGAGTGTGAATCGCCCGAAGGAAGATTGCCCATACGCATCCAACGCGGAGGGTTGCATGGCGGTAAGGTGCGCATCTCCGGCAAGAAAAGCTCGCAATACATTAGTTCGCTGCTTGTCCTCGCTCCCTTGCTTGAGGAGGGGTTGGAGATAGAGATTGTCGATGGGCTGGCATCGGCATCTTTTGTTAATCTGACTATAGAGGTGCTTCAGGAGGCCGGAATTACGGTCGTTGCGAAGCAGAAGCACAGTCATTACGTAGTTCCGGGTGGACAACAATACCAACCAATGGACTACACCGTCCCTGGCGATTATCCTTCCGCAGCCGCCCTGTTAGCTGCTGTAGCCGTCACGAAAGGCGAAATCACCATTGCCAATCTTCCACCGGATGACGAGCAGGGAAAGGCACTGCTGGAGGTGTTTTCAAGCATGGGTGTGCGCATTACTCATAATGGGGGTACTCTTGTAGCAAATACCCAGGGGCTATTGCATGGCGTTGATTGCGCTGGCGGCATGGTTATTGATAGTGTCCCGGTGATTGTCGCGGCTGCCTGCTTTGCCAGCCAGCCGAGTCGCATTTATAACGTGGCGAACCTGCGCCTGAAAGAAAGCGATCGCATTTATGACCTGGCACAGGAATTGAATGCGTTGGGATGCCGGGTTACTCCTTCCGATGACGCGCTAGAAATAGTTCCGCTGGGAGCTGTAGATGTGCATGGTGGGGTGACTGTGGACGCGCATTCCGATCATCGCTTGATACAGGCTTTGAGTATCGCTGGACTGGCGAGTAAGCGACCTGTTACCATAACGCACGCGGAACATATCGCCAAAAGCTATCCGCGTTTTTTTGCTGATCTCAGTTCGCTCGGAGCAAAGATTGAATGGATATGAACATGCAGCGCATTTTTCTCACCGGATTGTCCGGCTCAGGCAAGTCGAGCATTGGTCGCCACATGGCCGCTCTGCTGGGTTGGGACTTCATCGATACGGATGATCTGCTCGCGGCGCAAAGCGGCGTACCTGTTGGTCAGGCGCTGCTGCAATTGGGAGAGGAACACTTTCGCCAACTTGAGAGCGAAATATTGCGAGACGCCGCCGAAGCGGAAAAGGTTGTCATTGCTACTGGCGGGGGCATGGTTATCTCCGCAGCCAATCGCGCATTGATGCGTGAGCGCGGCCTGACCGTGTATTTACAAGTTTCCGTTGAGACGGCATGGCAACGCATCCAGCAACACTTGCAGCAAAGCGGCGAGTCAGTGATGCGTCCTCTGGTTGTTGGAGATGATGGGTTCGAGCGCCTCAACGTGCTGTATGAAACGCGCAAAGACTGGTATGAAGAGGCCGAAGTGCATGTAGACACGGAGCATCATGCTCCCGAAGTGCTGGCTCAACGACTGGTCGCATATGTGTTCACCTCTGGTTTCCTGGCATCTTCGACCATACCGCGCGAAGTCATTACGCAACAATTGCTTACCTCGACCTCGCAAGCTATCGTTGAATGGGGTGGTTTGCAGCATTTGCCGCTCACATTGCGCTCGTATGAACTTCCCAAACGCCTGTTCATCGTAACCGATAGCGCGGTAGGCTCACTTTATGCCCAACCGCTCCTGACGCTGCTTGAAGAAAATGGCTTTGCGCCACAGCTCATGAGCGTTCCGGCAGGCGAAGCGAGCAAGTCGTTTAGCTGCTTTCAGCAGATCATTGACTGGCTGGTGCAGCAGAAAGCTGAACAGAAAGAGGCTGTCATTGCGCTGGGAGGCGGCGTTGTGGGCGATCTGGCGGGCTTTGTGGCATCGTGCTACCAGCGCGGCGTACCACTTATCCAGGTACCGACTACGCTACTCGCCCAGGTAGATTCCGCCATTGGCGGCAAAACTGGCATCAACCACGCGCTAGGCAAGAACTTGATCGGCGCATTCTACCAGGCGAAGCTGATCTACGCCGATCCCGCCTTTCTTTTGACCTTGCCGGAGCGTGTTTACCGCGAGGGCTGGGCCGAGATCATCAAGTACGCCATGATATTGGATGCTGAGCTGTTTAGCATTCTCGAAGGGCAGGTCGGCGCTTTGCTGGCGCGTGATGCCGGGCTGCTTTCGGCCATTGTCGCCCGTTGCATTCGTATGAAAATGGACATTGTGCAGCGTGACGAACGCGATGGTGGCCTGCGCAACGTCCTGAACTACGGGCATACCTTCGGCCATGCGCTGGAGGCCATTACCGAATATGGAACGTGGCTGCACGGCGAAGCGGTAGCTATCGGCATGGAGGTAGCGGCACGTATCGCGGTAGCAAGCGGTCTATTATCGCAGGAAGATGCGCGCCGACAACGAAACTTGCTGCAAGCCTTTGGCTTGCCCGTACAATGTGCTGGCGTGAACATCGACGCCATAATACAGGCTATGCAGCGCGATAAAAAAGTGCGAGCAGGCAGCACGCGCTGGATACTGACGACCAGCATTGGACATGCCGATGTTTATAGCGACATTGATACACACATTGCGCGCGAGGCTATGGCGGCTGTTTGCGGCACCGACCTCATAGATGAGCAAGGGGCAGATCAATGAAGCAGGTCGGGCTTATTGGCTATCCCGTCGCGCACTCGCGTTCGCCACAGATGCACAACGCGGCGTTTGGCGAGATCGGCTTTGACGCAAGCTATATGCTGTGGGAAACGCCACCCAGATCATTGGAGGAGCGCGTGGCATCATTACGCGCCCAAAATATGCTGGGAGCCAATGTCACCATTCCCTACAAAGAGGATGTTGTGCCTTTGCTCGATGAATGCGACACGCTGGCCGCTCGTATCGGCGCGGTCAATACCATTGTCAATCGAGATGGGAAACTGATCGGTTACAACACCGATGCGCCGGGTATGGTACGCGCGCTGGTGGAATGCCTTGGCTCTCCATTCGATAGTCGCGGCAAAGAAATAGTGATCCTGGGAACGGGTGGCGCTGCTCGCGCTGCTGCCGTTGCGCTCATAGATGCCGGGGCGCAATCCGTCACTATACTTGGGCGCGATCAGGCGCGTATCGATGTTTTGCTAGATCATTTGCACTCGTTTACAGCGGAAAAGCAAATAAGTGGAGCATTGTTCAATAGTCTGGAGGCCAATATGAGCTTGCGAACAGCAAACCTCGTAGTCAATGCTACGTCGGTTGGTCTCAAGAGCGGAGATGATAGTTTGCTGATCGATGTAAAGCTGCTGCCAGCCGGGTCGTTGGTCATGGATATGGTCTTTAACGCGGGGCTTACGCCTCTTTTGCTGGCAGCGCAGGCGCGTGGCTGTTTTGTCATGCACGGGCTTTCTATGCTATTGTATCAGGGGGTGTTGGCCTTTGAACTGTGGACGGGCAGGGATGCGCCGGTCGAGGTGATGCGCAGAGCGTTGGGACTTTCATAGATGGGATAATCATAAATATGTTCAGATTTCTTACATCGGGTGAATCGCATGGGCCGGGGCTGACGGCCATTATCGAGGGCATTCCTGCCGGGTTGAAAGTGGCGGCAGAGGATATTGATATTCATTTGCAGCGACGCCAGAGTGGGTATGGACGCGGTGGCAGGATGAAGATTGAGCGCGACTGCGTCACCTTTCGGTCGGGCGTGCGGCACGGCTTGACGCTGGGTTCGCCCATCACGCTGGAAATCGAGAACCGTGACTGGCAAAACTGGCAGGTCAAGATGAGCGTTACAGAAGTTGAAGAGGAAGTCGAACCTGTGACGCTGGCGCGGCCTGGACATGCCGATTTTGCGGGCAGCGTCAAATACGGGCATGATGATATTCGCAATGTGATCGAGCGTTCCAGCGCGCGCGAAACTGCCACGCGGGTAGCGGTCGGCGCGTTGTGCATGATCTTTCTGCGCCAATTTGGTGTCGAGATACACAGCCATGTGCTGGCGATCGGGCCTGCCGGTGATACGTCCAACAGCGCCATCAACCATCCCGTTGACGAGGCGTACTGGCAGCAAGTTGAACAGTCGCCTGTGCGCTGTGGCGATGCCGCGCTCTCCGAACAGATGATCGCTTACATACAGGACTCAAAAACGCGGGCCGATACCTGCGGCGGCATCTTTGAGGTTGTCGCTACCGGCGTACCCATCGGCCTCGGCACCTATAGCCAGTGGGACCGGCGCTTGAGTACCAGAATTTCCGCCGCGCTCATGAGCATCCCATCAATAAAGGGTGTCGAAATCGGCAATGGCTTCGAGCAGAGCAGGCTGCCAGGTACACAGGTGCATGATGTCATCCAGCACAATGAAAACCGGGGCTGGCAACACCTGACCAATCATGCTGGCGGCATTGAGGGAGGTATCAGCAACGGGGAACCTATCGTGGCGCGCGCGGCGGTCAAGCCTATTTCCACGCTGGCGCATCCTTTGCCGACGGTTGATATACGCACGCACGAAAACGTCAGCGAGGGTCGCTACGAACGCAGCGATGTATGTGTCGTTCCGGCAGCCGGAGTAGTGGGCGAGGCCATGCTGGCAATTGCGCTGACCGGGGCGTGGTTGGAGAAATTCGGTGGCGATAGTATGCCCGAAACACAGGCGAATTTCAAAGCGTATGTAGCGAATACTCAGGGGTAATTGCCTGTAAATTTTGGAATTAAAAGTAGGGACAGTTTTTCGTCCGAAGGATGGAAAACTGTCCCTACTTTCAGTACCATTACCAGTTCTGGCTGCCCGCCACTTGCCTGGTGGTGACGTTGAAGCGGTTGAAGAGATTGGTCGTGGCGATCATGAGGATCAGGGCCGCGAGCCCCCGCTCGTCGTAGTGCCGGGTGGCCTCGTCCCAGATCTCGTCGGGGACCGGGTCGGTCCGATCGGCGAGACGGGTGACGGCCTCGGTGAGCGCGAGAGCGGCGCGTTCGGCGTCAGTGAAGTAGGGCGCTTCACGCCAGGCCGCTACGGCGAAGAGGCGCTCGTCGGTTTCGCCTGCCTTCCTGGCGCTGCGCGCGCCCGAGTCAACGCAGAAGCTGCAGCCATTGATCTGGCTTGCGCGCAGGTGGACAAGCTCAAGCGTCTTCCGAGGCACTCCGCCCTTGTAGGTGGCTTTGAGCAGGGCCTGGATGCCATCTGTGGCGTCAGGCAGAAGCGCTGCCGGGTTACTCATTCGTGCTTGCATATTTACTCTCCTTCAGGTATCTTTGCTGTACATTTTTAGCTGAAGCTGAACCAGGATGCCGGCCATCCGGGTTTCGAGCTTGACGAGGCCCACACTTGCATTCCAGGGAACTATCTCCCCGTCACATCGGTTGGATTTCGTTCGTCACTACTATGACGGAACGCAACGAAGGAATGTGACCGGTGGCATCGGGCAGATTTCGCTCGTCACTCTCCTGACAATACACAATGAAGGAAGAGAACCTATGGATAAACGCGACTGGCTGGCGGAACAATTCGAGACCGAGCGGCCGCACCTGCAAGCGGTGGCCTACCGGATGCTTGGCGATCTGAGCGAAGCGGACGATGCCGTGCAGGAGTCCTGGCTCCATCTCAGTCGCTCCGACACGAGCAGCGTCGAGAACCTGGGCGGATGGCTGACGACAGTGGTGGCGCGGGTGTGTCTCGACATGCTACGTTCGCGCAAATCGCGGCGCGAGGAGTCCCTGGAAGCATCCGTGCCTGAGCCTATCACGAACCGTGAGAGCGGGAGTGACCCTGAGCAAGAAGCAATCCTGGCTGACTCGGTTGGTCTCGCGCTGCTCGTGGTTCTCGACACCCTGACTCCCGCCGAGCGACTGGCGTTCGTGCTGCACGACATCTTCGCCATGCCCTTCGACGAGATCGCCCCCATAGTGGAGCGCTCAGAGACTGCGGCCAGGCAGCTTGCGAGCCGCGCCCGCCGCCGGGTGCGGGGAGGGGCAATGGCTAAGGAGGCTGATATTACTTATCAGCGGGAAGTGGTCGATGCCTTCCTTACCGCCTCGCGCGCTGGAAACTTCGACGCGCTGCTCGCGGTACTCGACCCGGACGTTGTGTTCCGACACGATCTCACAGCCGTGCCTGCGGGCGCGTCCAGGGAGGTTCATGGCGCGCTGGCCGTTGCCAGGCAGTTCTCAGGACGCGCTCAGGGAGCGCGGTCTGCTCTCGTGAACGGAGCCGTGGGAGTCGTGGTGGCCTGGCATGGACGGCTGGGACTCGTCCTCAATCTCACGGTCACGCACGGCAAGATCGTCGAGATCAACGTGATCGCCGACCCCGCGCGCCTTCGCCAGCTCGACCTGGCGGTTCTCGACGATTGACGCTCGGCATTGGTGAGCGCACCAATGCCAGATTAGCTGCGGCAAAAAGCACGAGAGCTATCCTACTGTTTGGGATAGCTCTCGTGTTACCGACAGTGGACGGAGACGAAGGAGATCGGGTAAATTTGCTTACCGGTTGCGGAATGTCCGCATCAGGCTCAGCACGTTGTTTACGTAGCGCCAGTTGAAGATGCCCCGGTGAATGACGGCCCAGCCGCCCTCGTTGTAGGCGCTAATAATGTTCACAAGGTCGCCATGAAAGCCGTTCCACAACGAGCGTAGATAGATGGTACCGAGCAAGATGTTGTCCCACAGGTGATATGGGTCGCGTCGAATGCCCGTCTGACGATTGAGGCCCATAGCGGTGTATGGCATAAGCTGCATCACGCCGATGCCACCGTCCCAGGCGATAACGTGCTGGTACCAGCCGCTTTCCTGCCAGGCAATAGCGAGCAACAGGTTCGCTGGTAAGCCATACATGGACGCGGCGCGGCGTAATAATGTGACTACCTGATCACGTGAAGACCATTGCAGGGCGTTATAGTCGTACCAGAGTACGGTACCATTTGCCAGCACGCCGCTTGAGCCGCGCCCGCCGCCTTGATTGCCGCCGTTGCCCAGGCGATAGGGAATGCACAATTGCTGGTTGACGAAAATCAGATTGACATTCCGAATGCCGTTGACCCGTGCCAGCGTCGAATAGTTTGTGTTATACCTGTGCGCGATGAGGCTCAGTGTATCGCCCCTGTGAACCGTATACCAACTGCACCCGTTGCCGGGGCCGGGGTTAGCGGCGTGAGCATTGCGCAGGTTTTGAGAAACGACAAAGGAACTGAATAAAAGTACCGCACTACAAACGAGTAAGACCATATTTTTTGAAAAGCGCAATCGCGGGATGAATCTTCGCCTGTTTTGTTTCCCGCGATCCACCATCTGCCGAGTCATCGCTAGTTTTATGCTTTGCACTGGTACAAACTTCATTCGCTTGCTTGCTCCTCTCTTTTCTCACTATAGCGGCTCATAAAATCCATAGATGCGCATGTGCGAAATACCAGTTTGCCATGAAGAGCCGGGGGTGCTACAATCCAGGGGATGATAATGCAGGCAAACAGGCGAGGAGTACCGATGTGAAGACAGAAGAACCCCTGAGCGCGACGGTTGAAGAATACCTGGAGACCGTTTACAACATGGGCGCGGAAGATGAGGTGGTGATCGGGGCGCGGCTGGCGGAAAAATTCCGCGTGTCTGCGCCAACCGTGACGGAAATGTTGAAGCGTCTCGTCAGAGATGGCTATATCACGATGGATGCGAAGCGTGTGGTGACGCTGACCGAGCCTGGCTACCAGGCGGCTGAAGCAGTGTTGCGCCGGCACCGCCTGACCGAGCGTTTCCTGGCCGATATGCTGGGTTTGCAGTGGCACGAGGTACACGAAGAGGCCCATCGCCTGGAACACTTTATATCGGGCGCGGTAGAGGCTCGCGTGGTTGCCAGCTTGAATCATCCTACGACCTGTCCGCATGGTAATCCCATCCCCGGCCTGGTGCCGAGCGCGCGTACTTATCTCAAAGATCAGGGCGCGCTGCGTCTCTCCACGATCGAAGTTGGTCAGCAGGCCAGTATCCTGTGTATTTCAGAGGTAGTTGAAGACGAAGAAGCCTTAATTCTCCACCTGCATGAAAAGGGCCTGACGCCTGAAACCCACCTGACCGTCCTCGCAAATGATGTTTCAGATCAGGCAGGAGAAGAAAATTTTTGCCTGAGCGTCAATGGGCGCGACGTGTGTATCAGCAAAGACGTGGCCGCGAAAATCTGGGTCACAAATTTGTAATCGCATCTTGAGGAAATCCAGAAACATTGCTCTTGACTTTCTATATTAGGTCATGCTAATATCTGAGTGTGCTACCAGGAATTAGATGGGCCAGGCACACATCCCTGAAAATAATAGAGAAGGTCAATTATGATAGCAACATTTGTGCTTTTCTTGCGTGAAGGGCTGGAAGCCAGCCTGGTTGTCAGTATCCTCTTCGCCGCGCTGCGCCAGCTTGGTCAGATGGAGAAAGCGCGCGCGGTATGGATTGGTGTAGGAGCGGCGATTCTGGCGGCGTTGGGCGGCGGTATCGCCATTTATCTCACTATCCGCGAATACGATGGCTCGACCTTCCAGACTGTATTTGAGACTATTACCTACTTTGTAGCAGTCGTGTTATTGACCACCATGACCTTCTGGATGCAGAAGCACAGCCGCTCCTTGAAACGCGAGATTATGGCGAAGGCCGGTCTCGCCGGTTCTGGTCTCGCGCTTGGCCTGCTGGCCTTTTCCACTGTCGGGCGCGAGGGGCTGGAAACGGCTGTTTTCACGCTGGCCTTTGCTTTCCAGACCAACGGCGCGTTGCTCTTACTCGGCGCGAGCCTGGGTCTGTTGGCGTCTGTTGGCCTGAGTTTCCTGGTGTATAAGCTGGGTTACAAACTTGACTTCCGTGTCTTCTTCCGCGTCATGGGTATTCTACTGCTGTTCTTCGCCGCCGGACTGCTGGGTGACGCCATCCAGAACATGCAAGAACTCGGCTGGTTGTCCTTCGCCACCACTCCCATGTGGAATACCGCGCACATTCTCCCCGAAAGCAGCACACTTGGTGATATTCTACACGCTTTCCTGGGTTATGCCGAGGCTCCCACCATCTTGCAGGGCGCATTCTATGTTGCCTACTTGATCGTAGCCGGTAGCCTGTTTGCCTGGTTGACACGCAAACCGGTCGTGCCACCCTCCGCACCCTCAGTCAAGACCACTGCTAAAGAGCAGATTCATAGTCGGGTATGATGATATGATTTGAGGGGACGTAATAAATGTGTTCCCTCAAATTTTTGTACGAAATTCGCACGAAAAATGGCGAAAATATAAAATATTCGTATTAGAAACCCCAAAAAGCCACTAAAAACATTGCCAAACGCATGGGTTATAGGGTACAATGGTAGCATAAACATGGCCCTATTTTAGTGCGTTGTTCCTCCCATGAAAGGTAATTTTTATGCTTCGGGAACCTCCAATCACGCTTAATCGTACCCATGTGCAGGAGATTGTGGAGCGCGAGGAAGCGCAGTTTCGCAAACGAACGCCGCGCTCGCACGAGATTCACGAGCGCGCCAAAGCGTCACTGCCCATGGGCGTTTCAAGCTCATTCCAGGCCGTTCCCCCCTATCCGTTGTTTATTGACCATGCCGAGGGCAGCCAGATCTGGGATCTCGATGGCAACCAGTACACCGACTTCCACCTGGCCTTTGGCAGCTTGCTGGTCGGCCATTCACATCCTGTGCTGGTAGAAGCTCTGCGCGATCAGCTTGGCAAAGGCAGCTTATACTCGTTGCCGAGTGCCGATGTGGTGTACCTGGCGGAAGAACTGGTGCGCCGTTTCGCGCCCATCGAGCAGGTGCGTTTCTGCAACTCAGGTACGGAAGCTACTATGGATGCCCTGCGATTGGCGCGCGCGCATGTTGGCCGCGAAAAGATCGTCAAAATTGAGGGCAGCTATCACGGGCATCATGATACCGTTTTGATGAGTACCAAGCCGTATCTTGAGGATGCCGGTCCTATCGAACGTCCCAATACGGTGCCAGCATCGAAGGGCATCCCCTCCAATTTCAAAGCGAACACCATTATTGCGCCCTACAACGACGCCGAGGCGCTTGACAGTATTCTGAGCGAACATGAGGGCGAAGTCGCGGCGGTTATCATGGAGGCGGTCATCATGAACGTAGGCGTGATTTTACCGCTTGAGGGCTACCTCCAAAGCGTGCGCGAGGTTACGCGCAGGCATGGCGTATTGCTGATCTTCGACGAGGTGAAGACGGGCGTGACCGTTGCCCCTGGCGGCATTACCGAAATTTACCCGGTGGAACCCGACCTGATCTGTCTTGCCAAGTCTATCGGCGGTGGTATGCCGATCGGCGCGTTTGGCGGGCGCGAAGAGATTATGCGCCACATCAATCACAGCGAAGTGCTGCATCTCGGCACTTTCAATGGCAATCCGATGTCGATGCGCGCCGGTCTCGTCACGTTGACGCAAATCTTCACGCCGGAAGCCCACGCGCACGCCAACGAGCTTTCAAAGCAGCTTGGTAAAGAGTATGAGGCCGTTATTGAAGAGTTCGATCTGCCTATGCATGTCGCTCAGATTGGCGCGAAGGGCTGCGCCATGTTCCGTTATGAGCGCGCCCGCAACTATCGCGCATGGTTCGACATCGATATGGACGTTTCATATGCCTACTGGCTCTTCCTCGCCAATCGTGGCATCCTCTTCCCGCCCGGCTTCGACGACCAGTGGACCGTCTCTTTCCAGCACACGCA
>DASTKD010000052.1:0-4390 GCA_035716135.1 Ktedonobacteraceae bacterium | reverse complement strand
GGGCGTACCCGGCTCATTGGTCGGCGTGCTGACAGACCCCGTCCCAGTCCCAGGGGTAGCAGTAGTCGGCGCGTTCCCCGGAGTCACCGTAGTCGTGCCAGGCGTGAGAAATTGCGAGAAAGTAGTTGGATCTGCATTCTTAGGAGAA
This sequence comes from Ktedonobacteraceae bacterium, assembly GCA_035716135.1. GTDB lineage: Bacteria > Chloroflexota > Ktedonobacteria > Ktedonobacterales > Ktedonobacteraceae > CF-113. Next base: position 4,242 of record DASTKD010000052.1, on the reverse strand, counting down.
AGGGGATGGAGACCATTACTATCCGTCAGTTCAATCGAAGTGGGCGCGAGAAGTCCCGTTCTATTAGCCCTCTCTACATCCACAAAGGGCAATGGATTGGCGGTATGGAACGAGAAAAGCACCGCGCCATTGACCGGTGTCAAAATTGTTTGTACGGGGCCAGTGATATTCGTCCCGTTGACCACATCAGTGCAGACACCCGTGCTGTCGCAAGCCAACTCGCCGAGTTGAGAGGAGGCGGGCTGGTTATTGGTAAATCCATTACTGGCAAATACCTTAATGGAACTCAGCTTATCGCCAGAAGCGCAGGCATTCTTTGGCGAGACATCGAGCAGCGACCCATCGGTCAGCACCCAGGTATTCTTTTCGGTAGTATTCTCAGCAGGCCAGCTAGCGATAATGGTTCCCAGCGTCGTGCAAAAGACCGCCGGAGTCCCCCTTGCCGGCAAATAGGTCAACGAGAGGCGCACAACCGAAACCCCGGCCAGGTCTACGATCTGCGGTGGAGTAAACGGCGGAGTCGCATTGACGCTTCTGGAAGCGGCCAGAGCGGTTCTCGGCAATAGCAACGGGAACAGCAGCAACAGCGCGCCGGGTATGAAAAGGAGGGGCAAGCTCCTGCCCCTGCGCTTTGCAAGTGTAAAACGATGCGTACTCATAATTCGCTTTTACTCCCTTAGATCGGGTCTACCGGTATTGTGTGCTGGTGTTCAACCCCCTGCGCGTGGGGCCGGACCGCGCAGGCGTTGTAGCATAGCCTGTGCGGCCGCATTCCCCGGCGCTGCCTGGACGACATAGCCGCATTCACGCAAGGCATCGGCCAGTTTGCCTTCGCGTTCGTACACCTGGCTCAACATAAAGCGAGCATCGTGAAAGGCCGGATAGAGTGTCAACACCTGCACAAACGAGCGTTCAGCCAGCGGCAACTGGTTCATACGCAGGGCTATCTGGCCCAGATCAAAATATGGCTCGATCCGCTTAAAGTTGGGAGGAAGCAGGCGCACCGCTTCCTGGTATTCGTTCAAAGCCGCGTCTAGCTGATTGGTACTCTCATAACACTTCGCAAGACGCTGATGAGTTTCAAAGTCACCTGCGTTCAAGCGTAAGGACTGGGTATATGGCTGAATGGCCTGCACCGGCACTTTACGCAAGAAGAGGAAAACATCACCCACCAGTTTATGCGTTTCGGCATCATTCGGGTTGAACTGTAACGAGCGATTGTACGCCTGGATCGCCATATCGGGCGAGGGAGGCTGGCGGCGCGCAAAAACCTGCCCGTAAATTTTATGGATCAGAGCATTATTCGGCTCCAGCGTAATGGCCTGTTGCATAGCACCAAAGGCGGGTTCTATACGTCCGGCCAGCAAATGGTCCTGCGCGGCGCGAATCAGGTTTCCCGCGGGTCCATTAGCGCCATTGCCGGAAACCGGTGTATGTGGCGCTGCCAACTGCGTCGGCGCGAGGAGCGGGGCGGGTGGTTGAGCCGTGATAGGCGGCAGGTTGATAATGGCGCGTTCCATTTCCGCCGCGCTACTCCAACGCGCCCTGACATCGGATTCGAGCGCCTTCATGATGACTTTATCAAAGGCGACGGAAACGTCTGGCCGCAACATGCGCACGATGGGAAACGTGAAAAGCGTGGGTTTATTATTGGCCGGGTCGTGCTGCGTCAGCACGCGATGAATGGTCGAGCCAAGCGCGTACAGGTCGCTGCGTGGCTCCGCGTTGCCCTGCATTTGTTCGGGCGGCGCATAGCCGATGGTCATAATCACGGTTGACTGGCGTTGCGACTGGAACGTTCGCGCAATACCGAAGTCGATCAGTTTGATCTCATCGCGGCTCGTCACCATGATATTCGATGGTTTGAGGTCGCGGAAAATAATGGGCGGGTTCTGGCTATGCAGGTAGGCCAGCACGCTGCATATCTGGCGCGCCCAGTTACGCGCGCGCGCCTCGGAAACGCCCCGCGCGCCGTTGACGCCCGGCACATTGCCCTCTTTGGCGAAGACCTCCGCCAGCGTCCGACCTTCGATAAAATCCATCACCAGATAGTTTTTGCCATTCTGATCGAAGAAGTCGCGCACGCTCGGAATGCAGGGGTGCTTCAGATCGAGCAGCAGCATGGCCTCGCGCCGGAACCAGTCGAGGGCCTGGGTGCGCTCGCCGTCATTCTGGAAATCATCCAGCATCTCTTTGACGGCGCAGGGCCGGTTGAAGCGCTGGTCGGTCGCCAGGTAGACCGCGCCCATGCCGCCCGCCGCTACCGACCGTTCTATTTTGTAGCGCCCAAACGAAAGCTCGGTCCCCGGCTGCAAACGTCGCCCATTATGGCTACTATGCCCCTTGCTATCCCTCTCCGAATTAGGAGTTGGTTGCGCGCTGGCAACCGGCAGGGGAAATTCCGGGACATTCCCGCCGGGGCCGCTCTGGGGCGTCGCAGGTTTACTGAGAGATGCCGCGTTATTCGGATCAGATGGATAATTACTCGCCATTTTCTCTTACACCGCTTTTAGTATAATAAAACGTTCTGCGCTGCGTCACTTCTACTTTCGACTATCATAACATAGATACTGCTGCCTGTAACCTTAGCCAGTTATTTCTGGCCGCATTATAACATAATCCTGCTCAGTTTTCAGTAGGCAAGATTACGGTTATGCTGCCCTACTCTACGCCGCATTTCGCGCCAGCCTGTCCGCCTCCTCAGCCGCCGCCACGTCGGCCTTCATCCAGCGCGCGCCGAAGATGCCTACCAGGCCGGCGATTACTAGCGCGGGGGTGCAGGTAATCAGCAGCGCGTGACTGAGGTATTGGCCTGTGAGCAGGTGCTGGAAGTCAAAGGTCGCATTTGGATCAAACGTGGCGGCCAGTTTGCCGACCAGCGTGGGGGCGAAGGCGTCACCTAGCAGGTGCGCGATTAAGAGCGAGACGGCCACCGCTGATGCGCGTAACGCCGATGGTACTACATCCTGTGTAGCTGCCGTGCTGGGACCAGTGTAAATCGTCAGCAGCAGCGTAGTAATAACGAAGAACACGCTGAATAAACCAAAGCTGCGGCTGGTGATGGCAACGGCAAAAGCGGGCGCGCTCAACAAGAAGCCAATACCGCACACCAGTACGCGCGCGCCCTGGTGATGGCGATTGAGCCAGTCCGCCATATAGCCGCCAATAACAGTACCGGCCAGACCAGCCAGCACAATCACGGCCCCGGAGAACAGCCCGGCTTTACCCGATGATAGCCCAAAAGTATCGACCTGCTGGAGATAGGTTGGCAGGAAGACCACGTTGACGCCCAGTACAAAGAAGGCGAAGATCTGCATCACGATCAAAACCACCAGGGTTTTAATCTGGAGCAATGTGCCAAACTGAGACCATACCTTCGATGTCATGGGCAGCGTGTGAGGAGGTTCTTCGATCTCCGCCACTTCACCCAGAGTATAAGGATAAAGGGCCAACTCCGCTTCGTCGGCCTCGTTGCGGCGTGGCTCGCGCAGCCTGAAAGCCGTAAACGCCAGAATCAGGCCGGGGATGCCGGTGAAGATGAAGGCCAGTCGCCAGCTTCCAGGATAGATGCCCGCGACCTCGCCGCCAATCACGAAACCAAAGAGAATGCCGACCAGTTGCCCCACGCTCCACCAACTCATGACGCGCGAGCGTTTGCGGCGGCTGAAATAGTCGCTCATCAGGGCGGTGCCAGCCGGGAAATAGCCCGCTTCGCCAATGCCCAGCACCATACGCGACAGGAACAGAGTGGTAAAGTTGGACGCCAGAGCGGTCAGAGCCGTCGCCACGCTCCAGACCGCAACACAGATCGCCACCACGTTCTTACGTTTGGCGCGGTCAGCCCAGATGCCCAGAGGTACAGTTGCCAGGGTATAGACAACGAGGAAGGCAGAGGCGATGTAGCCAATGCCATCATTACCAAAACCCAGTTCCCTGCCGACGACGGCGGCTGCGCCGGTCAGTACGTTGCGGTCGAGGTAGTTCAGGAAGCTGATCCCGAACATGACCGAGAAAACGTACCTGGGATACCGGCTACTCTTTGGCCTGGACCCCTCCAGGTTCTCTTTGGAAGACGATGAAATATCACTCAAGAAAGCCTCCATCTTTGGGGTAATCAACGAGCAACGAGGCCAGGATACCACACCCACTGTATCATAGTTTAGGGTTTATGAGAAGAGGGAAAATCATGAAGAGCAAGGCGACCGCAACAGGATACATGGCGACCGCAAGGGTCGCCACTAC